>NZ_JBFTZZ010000025.1:61415-163370 GCF_056406515.1 Rhizobium sp. P1_B8
CCGGGGCAGGGGCGGCTACACTGCTTTTGCCGCCCCTGCCCAGTCCTAAGCGTTAATAATCACGCGGCCTTTTCCAGGTCCTTCTTCCAGTTACCCTTGGCGGCGAGGCTGTTCATCTCGGCGCGGTGGGTGAATTCGCGCTGGCCGGCGGCGACGTTTTCCTGCTTGCCGCTCCAGGCCTTGAGCGCGCTGTCCTGCAGGGCGCGGCCGTAGGAGAAGGTGACGAACCAGGGCAGGCCGCCGGTGGCATTGATCGCCGAAAGGTGGGCTGTTGCTTCTTCGGTCGTCTGGCCACCGGAGAGGAAGGCGATGCCGGGAACGGCTGATGGAACGGTCGCCTTCAACACCTTGACAGTGCGTTCGGCAACTTCCGCGACCGAGGCCTTGCGGGCGTTCTTGCCGTCGATCACCATGTTCGGCTTCAGGATCATGCCTTCGAGGTTGACGCGGGCATCGGCGAGTTCCTCGAAGACGATGCGCAGCGTGAACTCGGTTACTTCGGCGCAGCGGTCGATATTGTGGTCGCCCGGTTTGCCGTCCATCAGGCATTCCGGCTCGACGATCGGAACGATCCCGGCCTCCTGGCAAAGTGCGGCATAACGAGCAAGCGCCTGAGCGTTGGCGCGGACGGAACCGCGGGTCGGCAAGGTCGACGAGATGGCGATGACGCCGCGCCACTTGGCGAAGCGGGCGCCGGCTTCATAATATCTGGCAAGTCGCTCGCCGAGGCCATCAAGGCCTTCGGTGATGGTTTCAGCGGGATATTTGGCCATCGGCTTGGCGCCGGTATCGACCTTGATGCCTGGAATGGCGCCGGCAGCGCGGATGATATCGACGAAAGGCGTGCCGTCCGCGGCCTTCTGGAACAGGGTCTCTTCGAAGAGGATGACGCCGGAGATATATTTCTTCATCGCTTCGTCGGAGCGGAAGAGCATTTCGCGATAGTCGCGCCGGCTGGTTTCGGTCGATTCGAGATTGATCGCGTCGAAACGCTTCTTGATGGTGGAGGTCGATTCATCGGCGGCGAGCAGTCCCCGGCCGCCCGTAACCATCTGCACTGCAATGTCTTCCACTCGTTCGCTCATTTCGTTCTCTCCACAACAATAAACATCGGCACTTCAGGAATATAGAACGCGGATAACAGAAGTTTATAGGGAGGAAAATGGAAGGCTAAGTCATTGAAACGATTGAATTCAATTCAATCGTTTGAAAGTTGGGATTTTTTTCGTCCCCTGAGCAAAAGACCGCGGAAGCTTCTTTTCTTCCGCGGTCTATCCACATGTAAAATCTGCGAAATCAGTCTTGCGGATTATTTTGCAGCGTTGAGGACCGCGACGCCGGGAAGCTCTTTGCCTTCCATCCATTCGAGGAAGGCGCCGCCGGCGGTCGAAACATAGGTGAAATCGTCGGCAACGCCGGCATGGTTGAGCGCCGAGACCGTATCGCCGCCGCCGGCAACGGAGGTGAGCTTGCCGGCTACCGTGCGCCCAGCAGCGTATTTCGCGGCAGCGACGGTTGCGGCATCGAAGGGTTCGATCTCGAAGGCGCCGAGCGGGCCGTTCCAGACCAGGGTTGCGGCGCGCTCGATCCAGGCGTTGATGGCCTCGACGGATTTCGGGCCGACATCGAGCACCATGGCGTCGGCGGGAATGGCGTTAATATCGACCGTCTCGTTGGCGGCGCCTGCCTTGAACTCGCGGGCGATCACGCCATCCTCCGGCAGGATGATGGCGCAGCCGGCGGTGGCGGCCTCGATCATGATCTGCTTGGCGGTTTCGGCGAGATCATGTTCGCAGAGCGACTTGCCGACATTGGTGCCGCGAGCGGCGATGAAGGTATTGGCCATGCCGCCGCCGATGACGAGCGCATCGACCTTCTTCACGAGGTTCATCAAGAGGTCGATCTTGGTGGAGACCTTGGCGCCGCCGACGATCGCGACGACAGGGCGAGCCGGATCGCCGAGACCCTTTTCCAGCGCCTCCAGCTCTGCCTGCATGGTGCGGCCGGCATAGGCCGGCAGGTGGTGGGCAAGACCCTCGGTCGAGGCATGGGCGCGGTGGGCGGCCGAGAAGGCGTCGTTGACATAAATATCGCCGTTGGCGGCAAGCGCCTTGGTGAGGTCGGGGTCGTTCTTTTCTTCGCCTTTGTGGAAGCGGGTGTTTTCCAGAAGCAGGATATCGCCGTCATTCATCGCAGCAACGGCGGAGGCGGCGGCCTCGCCAATGCAATCGGAGGCCGTCAGCACGGCATGATCAAGCACTTCCTCGACGGAAGGGGCGATCAGCGACAGCGACAGCTCCGGCGAAGGGCCATCCTTCGGCCGGCCAAAATGAGCCAGCAGGATCACCTTGGCACCCTTTTCGGACAATTCCATGATCGTTGGCGCCACACGCTCGATGCGCGTCGTATCGGTGACCTTGCCGTCTTTCACCGGGACGTTGAGGTCGACGCGGACGAGAACGCGCTTGCCGCGGATGTCGGAAAGATCGTCGAGGGTCTTGAAAGAAGGCATGGGGAGGATCCTGTCGTGGTTGGCGAAAGTTGCGCCGAACATAGCAAGGATCATTCGAGACGCAAGGCGTTCAACGGCCGTTTTCGCGTGTGCCTTCGTCGCGTCCGGCCGGCGCTTTCGGCGTGCTTTCGGAGGCCTTGGTTTCCCGGTTCCGGCGTCCGTTCAGTCGGTCGCGGATGCGCTGGGTGATGTCCTTGAGATTGATGAAGATCGGCAGCGTAATTGCCGGTTCGACTGCTTCGAGCGACATGCCGACGGAGGTGATGTGGTCGTGCTCGTCGAGATCGCGGACGATGAGGATGATCGAGCCGAGGCGGACGCGGTCGGCATAATCGGCCTTGCCGCCGAGGCGCTGCCGCATCAATTCGGCGATCGTCAGGCCCTTTTCGGATTCGTTGAGCAGGCCCGGGCCATAGGCGGCGTCGAGATCGGCGGCGGGGCGGGCGGGGGAGAGCGCGAAGGCTCCGAAGAATTCGGCATCGTCGTCATCCACCGGCGCCCGGCTGGCGAAGAGACGGTCGAGCAGCCGGGAATAGCTCGGCACGATGAAGAGGTAGACAAGATCGTGCTCGCGCAGCCGCCCGGCATATTGGTAGCGCATCGACTTGCCGTCGCGGATGACGAGCGAGGGTGTCGCCCAGCGCGGAATACGCTCGCCGCGCAGCACCGGGCTATCCTTGATGACGCGGTAGGAGAGCAACTCGTGGTTGGCCGCCCCAGGCAGGTCGACCTCGACCTTATCGACGGCGCCGATGCGCGGCGGAATGATCAGCCCGAGCTTCTTGGCGACGGGCTTGATCGTCCAGCCCTGGAGAAGCAACGAGACCAGCACGATGATGAAGGCGGTGTTGAAATAGATCTGGCCGTTCTCAAGCCCGCCGAGGATCGGCATGATGGCAAGCAGAATGGAGACGGCGCCGCGCAGGCCGACCCAAGCGACGAAGCCGATTTCCTGCTGGGTATAATCGAAGGGAAGCAGTGACAGCCAGACTGCCAACGGTCGGGCGACGAAGATCAGGAAGAGAGCGAGCAGGATGGCGGGCACGATGATGACAGGAAATTGCGACGGCGTGGCGAGCAGGCCGAGCACCAGGAACATGATGATCTGCGCCAGCCAGGTCATGCCGTCCTGGAAGCGTTTGATAGTTCCGATCGCCTGCATCTTGCGGTTCCCGGCGTAGATGCCGGCGACATAGACGGCGAGGAAGCCGCTGCCGCCGACCGCGCCGGTGAAGGAGAAGACGAGAAGAGCGAGCGCCAGCACGAAGATCGGCGTCAGGCCGCGATCGGTATCGAGCTTGCTGACGATCAGCACGATCATCATGCCGCCGAGCAGGCCGAGAATGACGCCGAGGCCCATCTGCTGCACGAACATGGCGAGCATGCCGATATTGATGCCGGCGTAACGCTCGCCGCTCGCCAGCACCTCGACAAGGGCGATGGTGAGGAAGATCGCCATCGGATCATTGGTGCCGGATTCCACTTCCAGCGTCGAGCGCACCTTGTCGCGGATGTTGATGCCGCCGATGCGCAACAGGAAGAAAACGGCGGCGGCATCCGTCGATGCGACGATCGAGCCGAGCAGCAGACCTTCCAGCCAGGTGAAATTCAACAGCCACATGGCGGCCAAGGCAAAGAGCGAGGCAGTGATCAGCACACCGACGGAGGCGAGCGCCAGAGAGGGCACGGCCGCCAGCCGAAAGGCCTGCATAGGCGTGCCAAAGCCGGAATCGAAGAGGATCACGGCCAGCGCAATGGAACCGAGAATATAGGCAAGGTAATTGTTGCTGAACTCGATGCCGAGGCCATCGACGCCGGCCGCAAGGCCGATCATCAGGAAGAGCAGCAGCAGGGGGGCGCCGAAACGGAAGGCGAGCAGGCTCGAAAAAGCGGCAAGAAGCACGAGCGCCGTCGAGACCAGCACCACGATATAGAACGCTTCCATGCCCACCCCTTTCCATCGACTGCTTCGCGAACACAGCCGCCCCGGCCGATCCGCCTTATTTCAAACCCTCCCTCACGCGCGATCCATCAGTAAACGGCAAAACGTCAGAGAAGGGTAGGCCTTGCGGCTTAACCTCGTCGCGATGCTGCTTCATGCTGCTGAACGGCTGCCGGACGGCCAACCGACACGGATGCTACGGGAGAAACTCTCTATAAAGAATGTATAGGAAAATCAGGCGAGAGCAGGGCAAAAGAGACAGGCACGGATTTTTCCTGCCGGTATCTGCGAATGGCAACAGGATAAGACACGCTCCTCCTTTCACGCGGCCCGTTTGCCTTGTCCAATGACGGGAAGAATGGATTGCAGGCGCGGATGCGGAGAGTTGGGAAAATGAACGCGGAGATTTTTCAATATCGGGTAGGACATGCCGGCCGCCCAGCGAGAGCAGCCGGCTGTCGTTTTGTGCCGGCAGCGACCGGCCCTTGCTCTGCTATCCCAACACTGCCTGAAGCACGACGATGGCAAGAAACGAGAGGCCAATGAACGCGGCAACCCAGATGACCAGACGATTAGCCTTTGCCAGCACGGCGGGTCTGACGTCCCGCTTGGGGTGAAACCGCTGCCGCCGTTTCAGGGTGGTGTGGGACAAGCGTTTTTGTGCCTCTACCATTTGTCACCTCCACTTGGCTCATTTTAGCCATTGTGCAGTGCTGTGCACTTCCTCAATCTAGCACGCTTGGCCAGCGGATTGCCAACCCGTGATCCATCCTTGCGGCCAGGGAATTCGTCGACGATGGTTTCGCGCAGGGACGCCTATCGAATTCGAACCCGAGGCAGCCTCAACTGCACCGCCATCCTGTCCTGCGAACGGCGGCGTCATATCGAACCCGTCGCTTCGATATGACGTCGAAACCGAAAAAAGATGCGGATTGTGGTCAGTCTTCTGTGTCCTCGCCCTCGTCGGTCAGATCCGCGACCGGGACCAGGAACACGACGAACTCGTCCTCGATGGTCCGTTCGGGATCGTCGTCGAATTCATAGGCGTGCTCGACTTCGCTTGCTTCCTCGGTGGTCGCCTTGCGCAAGCTCAGGGCCGCTTTGCGGTCCCACAGGGGCTTGCCTTCGGATTCCAGGATGGTCAGATCGTCGCGAAAGTCTTCCGCCTCGAAGAAATGCGTCGCTTCCTCGTGATTTTCCGAGCGAAAACTGGCAACGGCGCGGCCGGCGATTTCAACGGTAAAGTAATCCATCCATCTCTCTCATTTTCATGCGGACGACAGTGCTGCCGCACGGTATTGGCGTGGCCGCGCCTGGCCGGTGGCCAATGCGCGAGGAAACTGGGCATTTCGAATGTCCAGGGTGATGTATTCTAGCAGATCTCATCCGGGCGATGGACGAAAAGATGCCGGAGCGGTTCAGCTTCTCATCGAAGCGCAGAACCGCTCCAACTTTTTGTTTACGCAACTCCGGACGGAAAACCGCTTCGCACTTTTCCTGGGGTTGCTCTGGTGCGGGGAAGGCCGGTTTTGTTCGGAGGCACGGCAACAAAAAGCGGGCTCAGATGAGCTTGGCGAAAGCGACTGCCGTGTCGGACATGCGGCTGGAGAAGCCCCACTCGTTGTCGTACCAGGACAGGACGCGCACGAAGCTTCCTTCCATGACCTTGGTCTGATCGGTTGCGAAGATCGAGGAGTGGCTGTCGTGGTTGAAGTCGCGGGAGACGAGCGGCTCGTCGGTGTAGCCGAGGATGCCCTTCAGCTTGCCGTTTGCAGCAGCCTGGATGGCTTCATTGATTTCGCCAACGCTGGTCGCCCTCTTGGCGACGAACTTGAAGTCGACGACGGAAACGTTCGGGGTCGGAACGCGGATCGAGGTGCCGTCGAGCTTGCCCTTCAGATGCGGCAGAACGAGGCCGACTGCCTTGGCTGCGCCCGTCGAGGTCGGGATCATGGAAAGGGCGGCCGCGCGGGCGCGATACAGGTCCTTGTGCATCGTGTCGAGCGTCGGCTGGTCACCGGTGTAGGAGTGGATGGTCGTCATGAAGCCGTGGTCGATGCCGACGGCGTCGTCGAGAACCTTCACGACCGGCACCAGGCAGTTGGTGGTGCAGGACGCGTTGGAGATGACCAAGTGCTCCTTGGTGAGCTGGTCATGGTTGACGCCGAAGACGACCGTCAGGTCAGCGCCATCGGCGGGCGCCGAGACGATGACGCGCTTGGCACCAGCCGTCAGGTGGGCGGCAGCCTTGTCGCGGGCGGTGAAGATGCCGGTGCATTCCATCGCGATGTCGACGCCGAGTTCGCGGTGCGGAAGCGTTGCCGGATCCTTGATCGCCGTGACCTTGATCGGCTTGCCGTTGCCGACGATCATCGAGTCGCCCTCGACCTTCACCGTTGCCGGGAAGCGGCCGTGGATCGAGTCGTAGCGCAGCAGGTGGGCGTTGGTTTCAACCGGGCCGAGATCGTTGATGGCGACGACTTCGATGTCGGTGCGGCCGGATTCGACGATGGCGCGAAGGACGTTGCGGCCGATGCGGCCGAAACCGTTGATGGCAACCTTGACTGTCATGTTCATTCACTCCCGATAGAGTAGGGCCCGATAGGTGAGGGCCTGGAATTGAGGAGATGGAGAGCGCCTCAAGGCGCCCTCATTAAAGCTTTGCTTCCGCGGCCGCAACGACGGCGTCGGCGGTGATGCCGAAATGCTTGTAGACTTCCTTGACCGGGCCGGAAGCGCCGAAGCTCTTCATGCCGATGAAAGTGCCTTCCGGTCCGATGAACGCATCCCAGCCTTCGCGAACGGCGGCTTCGACGGCGATCTTGACCGGCGAGTTGCCGAGGATTTGCTTGCGATAGGCTTCCGGCTGCTCGAAGAACAGTTCCGTGCAGGGGACCGATACAACGCGGACGGTGACGCCCTTGGCTTCGAGTGCCGTACGAGCCGCAACGGCGATTTCGACTTCGGAGCCGGAGGCGAAGATCGTCACCTTGGCGTCGGCATTGCCGGCGAGCACATAGGCGCCCTGTTCGCAAAGGTTCTTTTCGCTGTATTCGGTGCGGGCTGCGAGCAGGTTCTGGCGCGTCAGAGCAAGGCCCGAAGGACGGTTGTGCGTCTTGATGGCGATCTGCCAGCATTCCGCCGTTTCCGTGGCATCGGCCGGGCGGAAGACCATCAGATTCGGGATGGCACGCAGACCGGCGAGCTGTTCGACGGGCTGGTGCGTCGGGCCGTCTTCGCCGACGCCGATCGAGTCATGCGTCAGGACGTGAATGACGCGGATGCCCATCAGCGACGCAAGGCGGATCGGCGGGCGGCAATAATCCGAGAAGATCAGGAAGCCGCCGCTGTAGGGGATGAGGCCGCCATGCAGCGCAATGCCGTTCATGGCAGACGCCATGCCATGCTCGCGGATGCCCCAATGCATGTAACGACCGGCGAAATCCGTCGGGGTGATCGAATGCATCTGGCTGGTCTTGGTGTTGTTCGACGGAGTCAGGTCGGCGGAGCCGCCGAGCGTTTCCGGCAGGAAGCCGTTGATGACCTCGAGCGCGTCCTCCGAAGCCTTGCGGGTGGCAACCGTCGGCTTGGTCTCGGCGAGCTTCTTCTTGTATGCGCTGATCGCGGCGTCGAAGCCTTCCGGCAGCTCGCCTGCCATGCGGCGGGTGAACTCGGCCCTGGCCGGAGCCTTGGCGAGGCCGTCTTCCCAGGACTTGACGAGCTCGACGGAGCGGGCGCCGGCTGCACGCCAGCTGTCAAGGACATCAGACGGGATGACGAAGGCTTCGGCTTCCCAGTTCAGCGCCTTGCGGGTGGCAGCGATTTCCTCGGCGCCGAGCGGGTTGCCGTGGACCTTGTGGGTGCCCTGCTTGTTCGGGGCGCCGAAGCCGATGATCGTCTTGCAGGCGATGAAGGTCGGGCGGTCGGACTTGTGGGCAGCTTCGATCGCGGCGGCGATAGCGGCCTGATCGTGACCGTCGATCTCGATCGTGTTCCAGTGAACGGCCTTGAAGCGGGCGATCTGATCGGTGGAATCCGACAGCGACACGGCGCCGTCGATGGTGATCGAGTTGTTGTCCCAGAACAGAACGAGCTTGTTGAGCTTCAGGTGGCCGGCGAGCGCGATGGCTTCATGGCTGATGCCCTCCATCAGGCAGCCGTCGCCGCAGATCGCATAGGTATAGTGATCCTGGAGATCGGAGCCGAACTCCTCGCGCAGCTTGCGTTCGGCAATCGCCATGCCGACGGAATTGGCAATACCCTGGCCGAGCGGCCCGGTGGTCGTTTCGATGCCGGTCGCGTGACCATATTCCGGATGGCCGGCGGTCTTCGAGCCGAGCTGACGGAACTGCTTCAGATCTTCGATCGTCATGTCAGGATAGCCGGTCAGATACAGCACCGAATAGAGCAGCATCGAGCCATGGCCGGCCGACAGCACGAAGCGATCGCGGTTCGGCCAGTGCGGCTTCTTCGGATCGAACTTCAGATATTTGGTGAACAGGACCGTTGCCACGTCAGCCATGCCCATCGGCATGCCCGGGTGGCCGGAGTTCGCCTTTTCAACGGCGTCCATGGCGAGAAAACGGATCGCATTCGCCATCCGGTCGTGTTGTTCGGGAGAGGTCATGGCTTTTCCGCAAGTTCCGGGTGTCGGGGGATGGCCTCGAGCCTCCAAGACCATCGAGTGAAAGCGGCAGAGACATAGCAGTTGGGACGGGCAAGTCAATAAATGGCGGGCCAAATCCGGGCGGGCAGCGGCGATTTTTGACATTTGATCGCGCGATTGTACAAATGACGAATTTGATGCGACGAGCATGTGGAAAACGCTCATCCACAGGATAGGCTGGCGGACAAGTGACAGGATTTATTGACGGGCCGTCGGCGAGCTGCATATCCTTTTGAAATCGCAGGATCGGCGCGGCGTGCCGATTCGCGGATCCTGCGCGGGAATCGGAAAGACATGATGCCCACAGGCAAAACCATGGAAGCAGCGCTCAACGAATTGAGACAGGCGATTTCGAGCCTCGAAAACGCCGTCGACATGCGCGTCGAGCGGCAGCGCGAGCAGGGCGAGATCGAGGGCGAGGTGCGGCGCGTGCACGCCGACCGTTCGCGGCTGGCGCAGGAGCTCGATCAGGCCGAATTCCGCGCCAACCGGCTGGAAGAGGTCAATCGCGAGGTATCGCGGCGGCTAGTGACGGCGATGGAAACGATCCGCGCAGTTCTGGATCGCTGATAGAAAGAGTTTGGCATGGCGCAGGTGACTGTAACGATCGACGGCAAGGCCTATCGCATGGCCTGCGAGGAAGGGCAGGAGGATCACCTGACCGATCTCGCCACCCGTTTCGACCGCTATGTCGGCCATCTCAAGGACCAGTTCGGCGAAATCGGCGATCTCAGGATCACCGTCATGGCCGGCATCATGATCGTGGACGAGATTGCCGAGCTGACGCGCCGCGTGGCCGGATTGGAATCCGAGCTCGAGTCGCTACGCGGCAATCGCGATACGGTGCTTGCCGCGACCGCCCGGACCGAAGAAAATCTTGCGGCAGCGCTGAGCGAGGTGTCGAGCCGCATCCGCGGCATCACCGACAAGCTGAATGGCCGGTCCGCCCCGGAACTCAATTGATCTCAATTAAATAGGGGCGGCCTTCCGTCGCCACTGGCGCGTCAGCGCAAACAACCTTATATATCGCCATGCGGTCTGCGCCTCTCGACAGGAACCACAATCCCTGGGGCCATACTCGATCCAAAGGGAGCTGTCCCTGGCCAGGCCCGTGGGCCTGGACACACGGCGCCCACCTACGTTTGTAGGCACCCAGGATCGTAAACATCCATCGGTGGTCGTGGATCGCACCCTTCCCTTTTATCGTCGGCAGGGATCCCGGATATGGCGGGCGAACGCGCGGCTTCCGCGTCCGCCCTTGTCAGTGCGCGACTACTTCTTCAGACCTGGAAGGGTGACCTGAAAGACCTGGAACATGGTGTCGACGTCGGCACCGCCGTCCGCCTTGTAGGCTGCACCCACCCGGAAACCATCCTGCGTCAAGAAGTCGTTGTCATTGGCGACGAACAGGAAGTAGTCGTCCGGCAGGTTCGGGTCGAGAACGCTCGCAAGCCCCATGGCTTCCCATTTTTCCGACAGATTGTTCTTGTCGTTCGGCGCGCCGTTGTGCAGGCCGAAGCGGGCAAGCTCGGCCTTGTCGTTGAGATCGATGAAGGGTGTCAGCGTCGCCGGCGTCAGCGAGGGATCGACGACGCCCTTCGGCGCGATCGGCTTGCCGGCGTCGAAATCGCTGCCGGCGATGTCGGTCGCGGCGGAAACGTCGACAATACCGACCTTGCGGTAGAGCGAGGTGTCACCCTTCAGGCCCTGGCCGTTGCCGCTGTCGCGGGCGAGCATCAGAAAGGTCTTGTCGGAAAGAGCGACGATTTCGCTCTCCGCGGCGATCGTCGTCTTGTCCTTGGCGTCCTTGAAGACCGGCAGCGGCACGACATATTCGTGCACCAGTTTCAGATGATCGGGATCGGCGGCGTCATAGATCATGGCGCGGGTATTTTGGCGGGTCGAGCCGGAATCGCCGCCGTCCTGGCGGGCAGCCGACTGCAGCACTGATATGATGAACTTGCCGTCCGGCGTCATCGCCATGCCTTCGAGACCCTGGTTGTTCTGGCGGCCGGTCTCCGGATCCTTCGGGTCCGGCGCGGATGCGCCGGGGCCGGGATTGTTGGAGGCGAAGCTCAGCGCGCCCTTGCGCATCGGCAAAAGCGCTTTCGGCGGCTGGGTGGCAGACAGCAGGTGGCCGTCGGCCGAGAAGTGATAGATATAAGGGCCATATTCGTCGCTGACGAACATGGTGCCGTCGGCCATGCGGATGATGGCTTCATTGTCGAGCGCGATCTTGCCGTTCGTCGCCTGCGGCAGCGGCGGAAAATCGCCGGCAGCGGGGCGGACGCCGGATTCCGGGTCGAGACCCGTCATGTCGCCCCCCTTGTCGTCGATGAAGAGCGTGGAATCGACGAGCTTTGCGTCGACGCCAGACTGTTCCTTGCCGGCCTCGGGTGCCGCACCCGGAGCGGTGGGTGTCAGGCCGATCG
Source organism: Rhizobium sp. P1_B8 (assembly GCF_056406515.1). NCBI lineage: Bacteria > Pseudomonadati > Pseudomonadota > Alphaproteobacteria > Hyphomicrobiales > Rhizobiaceae > Rhizobium > Rhizobium sp. P1_B8. The sequence goes on from NZ_JBFTZZ010000025.1 coordinate 72,968, forward strand.
AGATGGTGTTCAGGCGGGGCCGATAGTCGACGGTGCCAACGGCGTTGTAACCGCGGTCGGGCAGCAGGTAGAGCGTGCCCTTGTAGCTGGCGCCGTCGCGACTCCAGGAGGCAGGATCGACTGCCATGCCCGAGCCGGAACCGAAAGTCTCGCCGAATTTGTCACGCTGGTTGGCCGGGATACGCCCGATGCCGACCAGGCCCTTGTTGACGAAGGTGAGGCCACCGACGGTGGCGGAATTCTCGGCACTTGCGACGGCCGGAATGGCGGCGGATGCGGCGAGAACCGCGGCGAACAGCCGCGATGCGTATGGTCTGACATTCTTCATGGAAATACCCTCCCGGTCAAAAGCGCTCTCGAAACGGTTTCCGCCCGCAGGCTGGACACCGCTTCAAATGACACCCCGGCCTGGATTCGATTTCCCGATGGCACAACATGCCCTGGATTTCGTCGCCCCATATCCCCGGCAGACGGTCTATGACGGGATCATGATATCTAGATGACACTTACTTCTCAGTGAAAGCGTCGTGCTGAAGAGGATCTCAGCTTTCGGCTATCCGCATTCCAGCTCGCTGCTCTATCCGACCGGATAGGGCCCTTCGGCAAAGATTTCGTCGTGGTAGCCTTTGGAGCCGATATCCAGTGCCAAGGGGCTTCGCCATTCCCTGTGGTCGCGCAGGCAATCGAGCACGAAACGGAAATCATATCGCGGCTGCCAGCCGAGGTCCCGTCTTGCGCGTTCGTTGACATAGACACGGTCGAGCGCCGGAAACATTTTCCAGCCGCGTGACGCGTAGAGGGCGCCTGCACCCGGGAACAGCCGTTCGACGACATGAGGCGCGTTATGCCTGATCGCGGCAAGATCGCTCGCCGAAAACGGCGTCGTGGCGGAGACGATGTAGCGGCCAAAGCCGATTGCCGGTGCCTTTTCCAGCGCCAGCAGATGGGCGCCGACCACATCGCTGATGTCGACGCGGCGGTGAAGAAGCTCGTTGGCCTGGGCATTCTCCGCCGAATATCTGTTTCGAATGGCGGGATCGTCGTCGTTTTCGGGAAAGAAGCGCGACGTCCTGAGAATGACCACCGGCAGGCCGGATTTGCGGGCAAAGAGTTCGCACAGGCCTTCGGCGGCGAGTTTCGTTACGCCGTAGATGTTTTTTGCGACGGGAAGCACGTCCTCGGTCACCCATGCCGCCGGTTCGCCGGCAACCGGCGTCAATGCCGCGCCGAAGGTGCTGGTGGTGCTGGTGAAGACGAAGCTCGCGACGCCTGCGGCGGTCGCCTCTTCGAGCAGGTGCAGAGCGCCGGCGATATTGGTGTCGAGGAAATCGTAATTGCCGTGGGTCGCTACATGCGGCTTGTGCAGCGTCGCGGCATGGATGACGTGGCTGATGCCTGACATCGCCTGCCGGACGAAGGCGCGATCACTGATCGAGCCGACCATGTCGGTGAAAGCCGAGGGCTTGATATCGATGCCGCGCACCCAGCGGCTTTCCGCCCTCAGGGTTCGCATCAGCGCCTCGCCGAGATGGCCAGCACTTCCGGTCACCAGTATCGTCATCACATCGTCTCCTAACCGTTCGGCGGCGGACGCTATAAAGACTAAGGTTTCCAGACAACGCATAAATTATGCATGGGAATGCAGGAAAGCTGCAGGCTCAGCCGATGGTCGTGACGAGACGGCCGGCGCTGCCATCGGAAAGCATGATCCTTTCCCAGGTCACGCGGCCGGCGGCGATCGGCAGCAGAGCATTGCCGTTGGCGCCGGTATCGAGGGTCAGCGACGAGAGCTTACCCGTGTGCCAGCCGCGCTCCTCCAGCGACTGCTCTGCGGCGGCGATCTCGGCGGAGGCGTAGGAGAACAGAGAACGGCCGAGAAAGGCGCCGAGCGGCGCCCGCCACTCCGCCTGCCGCGGGCGGGAGGCGGAGAGCAGCCGGTGGGTGCGGTCGCAGATCAGATGCACCGGCCGGACGGAATCCTCGACCAGCCGCTTCAGCGCCGCATCGACTGCTGCATGTCGCGGCGAGGCGAAAATCCGTTCCAGCTTGCCGGCCGTTTCGGGTGATAGGGCGAGCTGATCGCGCTCCCAGCGTGAGATCGTCGCCTGGTTGACGCCGAGGAGCTCGGCGAGATGTCCTTGCTTCATGCTGCGCAGCAGCCGCATGCGGCGTATGCCGGCTCCCGATATCGTCATCCGTCTGATCCCGTGCCGTTTTTGCCAGCATAAGGCTTCGGCGGACCGGGCGGCAAGGCGGTTTGACGCCGGGTCATTATTCAGGCTGACCTTCCAGGTCGCCTTTCAGCCGGTCGAGGATAGAGAGCGCATGGCCGGCATAGGCGCTGATCCAGCGGTCATAGATATGCTTGATCGGCAGGTTGTTCAGGTGGTTCCAGCGCTCGCGGCCCTCCTTCCTGGCGATGACCAGGTCGGCCTCCTCCAGCACCTTCAGATGCTGCATCACCGTGCAGCGGTCCATCTGCGGAAACATCTCGCAGAGGGTCCCTGTGGTTCGGGGGGCATCCTTGAGCAGATCGAGGATTTCGCGGCGGCGATGATGCGCCAGCGCCTTGAAGACAGGATCGTCGGTTGATTCGCTTGACATGTTATGTTTTTATAACATAATGAAGCCAAGTACAACGGAAACAGCCACAATGGAGAAGAGGAGAAGTGTCATGTCTCTCGGAATCCGCGTTTCCGGCCGCATCGGCCGCCCCGTCGCAGAGGTGTTCGATGCCGTCGTCAATCCGAAGAAGCTCAGCAGCTATTTCACCACGATTGGCGGGGCGAGCGCGCCGCTCGTGAAGGGCACGACGGTGACCTGGTGGAAGGATGCGCCGGTCGAGGTGGTCGAACTGGTGCCGGAAAGTCGCATCGTGCTGCGCTGGGATGGCGGCACCGGCGAGGACGAAGCAAGGTACAAGACGCTGGTCGAGATGAACTTCAAGCCGTTGGAAGACGGCGGCACCTTGGTGACCATTGCCGAGACCGGCTGGCGCGAAGACAATGCAGGCCGGCGCGGCACCTATCTCAATTGCGAAGGCTGGACGCAGATGCTTTGCTGCATGAAGGCTTTTGTCGAATATGGCATCAATCTGCGCGAGGGCATGTTCCTCAGCGAAATGAAGGGTGAGCCGGCCAGCGCGCCGGACATTTGACAGGACGTCGGTCTCAAGGAGGTCAGTGGCGCAATCGTCGCATTCGCCAATATCACCGAGACTTCGCTTGCCTGTCACACTGCGGGTGCTAATTTCCGGATTCGATACTTCATTTCGGTTTCCAGGAGATTCATTATGCAGCTTGGCATGGTTGGTTTGGGCCGCATGGGCAATTATATGGTCCAGCGCTTGATGCGAGGCGGTCACGAATGCGTCGTCTACGACGCCAGGCCGGAAAGCGTTGCCGAGCTCGCAGGCCTCGGTGCGACCGGCAGTGCTTCGCTCCAGGAATTCGTCTCGAAGCTCACCCATCCACGCGCCATCTGGCTGATGCTGCCGGCGGCGATCGTCGACAAGGTGCTGGCGAGCCTGGTGCCGCTGCTTGAGAATGGCGATATCGTCATTGACGGCGGAAACTCTTATTACCATGACGACATCCGCCGCGGCGCCGACCTCATCACCAAGGGCATCCACTATGTCGATGTCGGCACAAGCGGCGGCGTCTTCGGCCTCGAGCGCGGCTATTGCCTGATGATCGGCGGCGAGAAGGGTATCGTCGAACACCTTTCCCCGATCTTCGCGACGCTGGCACCCGGCGTCGGCAAGACGGAAGCCTCGCCGAACCGGAGCGTTGAAGCGGCTGCGGCCAGCACCGCGGAGCAGGGTTACCTGCATTGCGGTCCGCATGGCGCCGGTCATTTCGTCAAGATGGTGCATAACGGCATCGAATATGGCCTGATGGCCGCCTATGCCGAAGGCATCAACATCCTGAAACACGCCAATATCGGCGCAGCCTCGCATGAGACCGATGCGGAAACCGCGCCGCTCGCCCATCCGGAACATTTCCAATACGACTTCAACCTTCAGGATGTCGCCGAAGTCTGGCGCCGCGGCAGCGTCATCACCTCCTGGCTGCTCGATCTCACGGCCGATGCGCTGCATGCTGACCCCGCACTATCGAAATATGCCGGCCGCGTTTCGGACAGCGGCGAAGGCCGCTGGACGATCATGGCGGCAATCGACGAAAGCGTGCCGACGCCGGTGCTGAGCGCTGCGCTCTACGGTCGCTTCTCCTCGCGCGACAATGACGAATTCGCGAACAAGGTGCTGTCGGCGATGCGTGCGGGCTTCGGCGGCCACGTGGAAAAACCGGCCACGAAATCCTGAAGGCAAGCGACTTCACTCACCGTTCCGACAAAGCCGTCATCCTGAAAGCGAGCGCGGTTTCGTTCGAGGCGGCGGCGACGTTGATCTTTCCTAGCCATCGGTATGGTTTCCCTACTGCTTGCTGGCGGCAACGGTCGCGAGTATCCATTGCAAAGTGTCGGCGCTGCTTTGCACAAGCGACCGACATTTCATTGGAGGCGGTCATGGAGCGTGGCATGGCAGGGGGCTTGAAGGCCGTCATATCAGGCATACTGGCATTGCTTGCGCTTTTTTCGGCGGTTTCGCCTGTCTTTTCCCAGACGCCGCCGGCGCAAGTGTCGGCCGCGGCCGCCCCGCCGGCCGAAGTGCGTCAGATGATGGAGCTCATGCAGACTCCTCAGGTCAAACAATGGATGTCGACGCAAATGGCGACGGCGCCCGCGAGCGATTCGGCGGCCAGCGACCAGATGTCGGTGCTGTCAGGTCTGCTCCAGCACGCTCGCCGGCACGTCTCGATGGTCTCCGACGCGGCGATGACGCTGCCCTCGCAGGTCGGCCATGCTTCCTCGCTGTTCTTCGGTGAAATCGCCGCCACCGGATGGTCGCGCATGGTGGCGCAGTTTCTGGCGATTTTCCTGCTCGGCACCATCGTCGAGCGCATTGCCCGCTATGCCTTCCGCCGCCGCCGCCAGGCGGCGCAGATGGCGGGCATGCATCTCGCCCCGCGCGTCATACCGGCGCTGATCTTCGCAGTGGCGACGGCGCTTGCTCTTCTCAGCGTCAGCTGGCCGCCGGTCAGCCAGAGCATCGCGATCGTTTGCGTTGTCGCGCTTGTGGTCCAGCGCTTCACGATTTGTCTCGGCGGCGTACTGGTCGATCTCATCGGGCTTGCGCGGGTGGAGGAAGAACGGCAGGGTATCACTGATCCGATCATGCCGGCGCGCGCGGTTGCATTCTTCTGGTATCGGCGCTGTGCGACTTTCGTCATCTATTTCATTTTCGGCTGGGCGGTGATCCAGTCGATGGAGCCGCTCCGTTATTCCCCGAGTGTGCGGCTCCTCGTCGGCTACATCCTGGGCATCGGCCTGCTGCTGATCGCCATCGAGGCGGTCTGGTCGCGGCCGCATAAGGACGAGAAGCGTGGTCACGGGACCTCCTGGGCGCTCACCGTCTATTTCCTGTTGCTCTGGAGCCTCTGGGTCGCAGGCTTCAACTGGCTGCTCTGGCTCGGCATTTACGTACTGCTGCTGCCGCGCGTGCTTGCCGTCTCGACGATTGCGGTAAAATCGCTGCAGCAGACCGAAGCGAGCTTCCTTGCCACGCGCCGCATTGCAGCCGTGCTGCTCGACCGTGGCGTGCGGGCGCTGATCATTGCCGTTGCCGCCATCTGGCTTGGGCATATGCTCGGCGTCGGCGCCGATACCATGGCCGCGGGCGAAACGATGATCGACAAGATCGCGCGCGGCGTGATCGGCGGCATCGTCATCCTGCTTGCCGCCGATCTGCTCTGGCATGTCATCAAGGCCTATATCGACGGCAAGCTGCTCGATTCATCCGTGGATGGCGGAGCAACGGATGAGGAGAAGGCCAAGCGCGCGCGGATACAGACGCTGCTGCCGATCTTCCGCAATATTCTCGCCGTCGTGATCGCCGTCATTGCCGTTCTGATGGTGCTCTCCGGCCTCGGTATCGAGATCGGGCCGCTGATCGCCGGCGCCGGTGTCGTCGGCGTCGCAGTCGGTTTTGGCGCGCAGACGATCGTCAAAGACGTCATCAGCGGCATGTTCTATCTCTGGGACGATGCCTTCCGCATCGGCGAATATATCGAAAGCGGCAGCCACAAGGGCGTGGTCGAGGCCTTCAGCCTACGCTCGGTGAAGCTCAGGCATCATCGCGGGCCCCTGACGACTGTACCCTTCGGTGAACTCGGCGCAGTGAAGAACCTCAATCGCGACTGGACGATCGACAAGATCAGCCTCAACGTCAAATACGACACCGATCTCGTCAAGGCGAAGAAGGTGATCAAGCAGATCGGCCAGACGCTGCTCGAAAATCCGGAATTCGGTCCTCATATCATCGAGACGCTGAAGATGAAGGGTGTCGAGCAGTTCGGCGAATTCGCGATCGAAATCCGGCTGTCGATGATGACGAAGCCTGGCGAGCAATTCGTCATCCGCCGCAATGCGCTGGCGATGATCCGCAATGCCTTCCAGGAAAACAGTATCGAATTCGCCGTGCCGACGGTGCAGGTGGCAGGCGATCGCGACGCGGAGGTGGATGCTGCCGTCGCGCGCTACGCCGCCCATGCGCGGGCGGGCGGCGAGCCGGCGGCGTGAACCGCCTCACATCGCGCCGGCGGCTGCGATCAGCAGGCCGCCGATGATCGCCATGTTGGTTTTCCAGGTATTGATCGCGCTGTCGCGTGCCGTTCCCTGCATGTCCCAGAAATTCAGCAGCATGACCGTGGCGGCCAGCGTGAAGATGATGAGACCGAATGCCGCTGCCGCGACAAAAAGGCCGAGCATCAGCAGGATGCCGGCGACGATCTGGAACATGCTGCCCAAGACCAGCACCCATTTTGCAAAAGGGACGCCGCGGGTTTCGATCGCCTCGGTCAGCGGCACGATAACGAAAAAATGATGAATGCCGCCAGCGACATAGAGGCCGCCCAGCAGCAGACGTCCGAGGGCAAGCATCACGAAGGCCGGACCATCCTGCATATCGAACCATTCTCCCGTGTCTCAATTCTCCGTCGAGCGCAAGGCTCTGCCGAAGCTTACTAAAATGCAATGCGCCGCGACGCCTGCCAGCGCAAATTCGCCCCAATTGAGGATGATGGAGGCGCAGGCGGCGGGGCTGGGGTTGCGGCGGCATGGCTTCATAGAGCTTATATGCCGCTCATGTTACGTCTTTCGAAATGATTCCCGCCAAGCTGGAAGTTGCAGCAGGGTACGAGATGTCGGGGCACGGCAATTTGGAAGAGATGGAAGAAACGGACGGGTTTTCTTTTCGCGGGCTTTTCAGGCGTTACAGAACGCCGTTGATGGCAGCCGCGTCACTGGTGGTCTTCTGCCTCGTCGGTTACGCGATTATGCAGCTTACCAACGAGGTGCGTTATGACGACGTCGTCGGTGCGCTGGCGGCGACCAGGCCGAGCGCGATCCTGCTTGCGCTGTTCTTCACGGCGCTCAGTTTCCTCTCGCTGATCTTCTACGATCTCAACGCCATCGAGTACATCGGCAAGAAGCTGCCCTTTCCGCATGTGGCGCTGACGGCGTTCAGCGCCTATGCCGTCGGCAATACTGCCGGTTTCGGCGCGCTTTCGGGCGGCGCGATCCGCTACCGCGCCTATACGCGCCTCGGGCTCTCGCCGGAGGATATCGGCCGAATCATCGCCTTCGTCACGCTGTCCTTCGGACTGGGTCTTGCGGGCGTCGCGGCGATCGCCCTCATCGTCATCGCCGACGAAATCGGCCCGCTCGTCGGCGTGAGCCCCTTCCTTCTGCGGCTGATCGCCGGTTCGATCGTCGCCATTCTGGGCGCGGTGATGATTATCGGCCGTGACGGGCGTGTGCTCGATCTTGGCCCCGTCGCAATCCGCCTGCCGGATTCGCGTACCTGGTCGCGCCAGTTCCTCGTCACCGCCTTCGATATCGCCGCCTCGGCGTCGGTGCTCTACGTGCTGCTGCCGCAGACGGCAATCGGCTGGCCGGTCTTCCTCGCCGTCTATGCGATCGCCGTCGGTCTCGGCGTGCTCAGCCATGTTCCGGCCGGGCTCGGCGTGTTCGAGACCGTGATCATCGCCTCGCTCGGCAGCGCGGTGAACATCGATGCCGTGCTCGGATCGCTGGTGCTCTACAGGCTGGTCTACCATGTGCTGCCGCTGTTGATCGCCGTGCTCGCGGTCTCGGCGGCGGAGCTGCGTCGTTTCGTCGACCATCCGGCCGCCTCCAGTATGCGACGTATCGGCGGGCGACTGATGCCGCAGCTGCTGTCGGCTCTCGCGCTGCTGCTCGGCGTCATGCTGGTGTTTTCGAGCGTCACGCCGACGCCGGACCAGAACCTCGAATTCCTCTCCAACTATCTGCCGCTGCCGATGGTCGAAGGGGCACATTTCCTCTCCAGCCTGCTGGGGCTGGCGCTCGTCGTCGCCGCGCGCGGCCTCGGCCAGCGGCTCGACGGCGCCTGGTGGGTGGCCGTGTTCTCGGCGCTTGCTGCGTTGACTTTGTCGCTGCTGAAGGCGATCGCGCTCGTCGAAGCCGCTTTTCTCGCCTTCCTCATCTTCGGGCTCTTCGTCAGCCGCCGGCTCTTTACCCGCCAGGCCTCGCTGCTCAACCAGGCGCTGACTGCGTCCTGGTTGATGGCGATCGCCGTGATCGTCGTCGGCGCCGTCGTCATCCTGCTCTTCGTCTATCGCGACGTCGAATACAGCAACCAGCTCTGGTGGCAGTTCGAATTTACGGCCGAAGCGCCGCGCGGGCTGCGCGCCGTACTCGGCATCACCATCATCTCGTCGGCGATCGCCGTCTTCAGCCTGCTCCGGCCGGCGAGCTTCCGGCCGGAGCAGGCGACGGACGAGGCGCTGGTGCGTGCCGTCGAGATCGTCATGAAGCAGGGCAACGCCGATGCCAATCTGGTGCGCATGGGCGACAAGAGCATCATGTTTTCGGAAAACGGCGAAGCCTTCATCATGTATGGCCGGCAGGGCCGCTCCTGGATCGCGCTGTTCGATCCGGTCGGCGACCATCGCGCCGTGCAGGAACTCGTCTGGCGTTTCGTCGAAGCGGCGCGTGCCGCTGGCTGCCGGGCCGTGTTCTACCAGATATCGCCCGCGTTGCTGTCCCATTGCGCCGATGCCGGCCTTCGCGCCTTCAAGCTCGGCGAACTGGCGGTGGCCGATCTGAGGACCTTCGAGATGAAGGGCGGCAAATGGGCAAACCTTCGCCAGACGGCAAGCCGCGCCCAGCGCGACGGGCTGGAATTCGCCGTCGTCGAACCGCAGGACGTGTCTTCCGTCATCGATGAACTAGCCGCCGTTTCGACGGCCTGGCTCGAGCTTCACAATGCCAAGGAAAAGGGCTTCTCGCTCGGCGCCTTCGATTCCGATTATGTCTCCTCGCAGCCGGTCGGCATCCTGAAAAAGGACGGCAGGATCGTCGCCTTCGCCAATATCCTCGTGACCGAATCCAGACAGGAGGGCACGATCGATCTCATGCGCTTCTCGCCGGACGCGCCGAAAGGCTCGATGGATTTTCTCTTCGTGCAGATCATGGAATATCTGCGAGGGCAGGGTTTTACCCACTTCAATCTCGGCATGGCGCCGCTCTCCGGCATGTCGAAACGCGAGGCGGCGCCCGTCTGGGACCGCATCGGCAGCACCGTCTTCGAACACGGCGAGCGCTTCTATAACTTCAAAGGCCTTCGGGCATTCAAATCCAAGTTTCATCCGCACTGGCAACCGCGCTATCTTGCGGTCTCCGGAGGGGGCAATCCGATGATCGCGTTGATGGACGCGACATTTCTGATTGGGGGCGGATTGAAAGGGGTAGTGAGAAAATGATCAGGACAATCCTTCTTGCCACGGCATGCGCCTGCATGCTCGCGGCCGCACCGGCTGATGCCGCCGAGGAAACCACGCAAAGCTTCGAAACCGGGCTCATCCCGTCGCCGCACATCTTCCTGCCGGAAGGGGAGGTGAAGGGCACGGTGATGCTGATCTCGGATGCCGCCGGCTGGGGCGACTATGAGAAGGCCGAAGCCGACAGGTTGGTCGCCGAAGGCGCCGTCGTCATCGGCGTCGACTTTCCATCCTATATCCAGGCGCTCAGCCGGTACGACGTCAGCCTCAACGACGGCTGTGTCTACATGGTGTCGGACATCGAATCGCTCAGCCAGCAGGTGCAGCGCGCGACCGGCAACAACGCCTATCACCTGCCAATCGTCGCCGGCATCGGCGAGGGCGGGACCTTGGCGCTGGCGATCGCCGCGCAAACGCCGGATGCGACGATCGGCCAGACACTTGCCGTTAATCCGGTCGCCGGCATTCCGCTTGCCCAGGCGCTTTGCACGCCGGCGTCCAAGCAAGTGGTCGGCGAACGCACCGTATATGGCCTCAGCGACGGCGTCCTGCCGGACCCGATCATTACCGTCTTCACGCCTGATGCCAACAAGGATGGCCGGGCACATGCCGAGGCGCTGAAGAAGGTCCATGACGCGATCGAGATCCGCGACTCCACCGACGATGCGCAGACGGCGTTTGCCGATACGCTCGACGATCTCGTCACTGCCTCCGGCGCCTTCGGCAACCCGCTTGGCCTGCCGCTGGCTGTGCTCGAGGCGACCCCCGCCTTCGATACGATGGCGGTGATCTATTCTGGCGACGGCGGCTGGCGCGACATCGACAAGGAGGTCGGCGGCACGCTGCAGAAGGAAGGTATTCCGGTCGTTGGCGTCGATTCGCTCCACTATTTCTGGTCGGAGCGCAAGCCGGACGAGACCGCCGCCGATCTTTCGAAGATCATCGATTTCTACCGCAAGCAGTGGAAGGTGAAGCATGTGCTGCTCGTCGGTTATTCCTTCGGTGCCGATGTCGTGCCCGCCACCTACCAGCTCCTCAAGCCAGCCGAAAAGTCGGCGGTGGCGCAATTGTCGCTGCTGTCGCTTTCGCACGAAGTCGACTACGTCATCTCCGTTCTCGGCTGGCTCGGCCAGAAGACGGAAGGCGCGGGAGGCGATCCCGTCGGCGATCTGAAGAACATCGATCCGAAGCTCGTGCAATGCATCTACGGCAAGGACGATGATGATGATGTCGCCTGTCCGGCGCTGAAAGATAGCGGCGCCGAGGTCATCGAACTGCCCGGCGATCATCACTTCGACGAGAATTACGACCTTCTCACGAAGACGATCATCGACGGCCTGAAGAGACGACTGCAGGACTAAAGCGCAGCGCGTCCGATAGGACGCTAAGGTCGCTTTAACACTTTGAAATCAGCGCATCAGCGTTTCTTCGTTCCAGCCGAGCGCGGTGAGTTCCGTGCCACGAAACCGCGCATCGTCGGCAACGATGAATTCGTCGAGTTGCGGCGGAGCGACGCTGGTGCCGGAGAGCATCGCATGCACCTGGCCGCGATGATGGGTCTGGTGCTGGAAGAGGTGACCGATCACGTCTTCCATCCGCTCTTCTTGGATGCGGGCGCCGCGATGGAGGCTGATGGTCGAGGTGAGCCTCTGCGGCGTCAGGGCCTCGCAAAGTGCCACCAGGCGCTGATCGACCCTCGCCTGTGCTTCTGCCAGCGAGGAAACGTCATCGAATGGTTCGTCGGCCTCGAAGGCCTTGAGCCCGAGCGTTCCGCCTTCCAGGCCGTCGACATAGAACCAATCGACCGTGATGATGTGGTTCAAGGTTTCCTTGATCGAGGGGAAGAAGCTGGTGCGCGGCGCTTCGAATTCGCCGGGCTTCAATGTCGCGCAGGCTTGAAGCAGCCGGCGGTTGGCAAGGGCGTTGTTGTAGGCAAGTTTTCGGAATGGCCTGACAGGATCGAAGGTCGGCATCGGCGCATCTCCTCTTTAAGCGCTTTTGGCTACAGCGCCGCGCGCCTTTTGAGGCGCGCAAAAGACGCTGTAACACCTTGAATTGCTTGCATCAGTTCTTGTCATCGAGATCGCCGTCCCGCCAGACGAGATGACGTGGCGCAATGGGCAGGCTCTCGATTTCATCGGCGATGAAATAGGGCGGGATGTCGAGTGTGGTCAGGGCACTACGCGTTGCTGGCACCCATTTGAATTCGAGATAGTTGTCGCCGTCCTCGATCCGATGGATGATTTCGCCCGGCCGGAAGGGGAATTCCGCCGGGATGTCCATCAGATAATAGAGGCCGAGTTCATGCCAGTCGCGCTGTTCGTAGTGGAAAAAATTCTCGACGATCCACAGCAGGCGGAAGACAGTGACTTCGACGCCCAGTTCCTCCACCATCTCTCGTTTGAGCGTTTCCTCCGACGTCTCGCCGATTTCCGCCCTGCCGCCTGGAAAGGTCCAGAAGGGTTCATGCACGGCGCGATGAACGAGCACGTGGCCATCGCGAAAGCCGAGGCCGGCGATGCGATAGTTGAAACGCTCAGCGCCCGCATTCAGGCGGATGAGAGTGCGCTTGGTCATGCCATTCTTATCCAAGATCGATCACGACAATTTCCGGCGGCACGCCGAAGCGGACCGGTGCAATCGAGCAGCCGAGGCCACCGGAAACGATGATATTACGCCCCTCCTCGATCATATGGCCATAGGCGTAGCGATTGCCGTATCGCGAGGGCACGATCGGTGAACGGCCGAGGAGACGGATCTGTCCGCCATGGGTGTGGCCCGATAGCGTCAGCGAGACGCGCTCGGGCACGCGCGGAAAGATATCGGGTTCATGGGCAAGCAGGATGACGGGCGCATCGTCCGTCACCTGAGCCATCGTTCCATCGAGATCGTCGAGGCCGAGCATCTGCGTGCGGCCCCACTTCCGGCCCGGCAGCAGCGCCAGTTGATCCTCGAGGCCTGCCAGCCAAAAGCCGCGGCCATCCTTTTCGAGCCGAACGGCGCGGTTGCCATAGACCGGAATGCCCACGTCGGCGAGGGCTCGGTGTCCGAATGTTTCCATCCCGCCGTTCTTCTGAGCGGTCCTGTCCTCCCACCAATCGTGGTTACCCATGATCGCATGGACGCCGAGAGGGGCCTGCAAGGTGGCGAGCGCCTTCGACCATTGGCTCGAATGCACGTACTGCGTCACCATGTTCATACCCGCAGCGTAATCGCCGAGCAGGACGGTGATGTCGCCTTCGAGTTCATTCGCCCTGTGGCAGATCGCGGCAATGCGGCTTGCCGACATCCAGGGTTCACAGGCATGGAGATCGGCGAGCGCGACGACGCGCAGCTTGAGCCCTGGCGTCCAGCCCGGCGGCGTCAGCTGGTAGTGGGTGATGGCGAGACGCGCGAGCGGTTCATAAGCGAAGGCATAACCACCGAGCGACATGACGCCTGCGACACTGCCGCCGAGAACCTTGAAAAATCCGCGGCGGGTGATCACTCAATTGTCCTCCTGGAACAGCCGGAACTGCGCAGCCTCCATATCCTTAGGTGGTTGCATTCCCAGATGTTTCCACGCGATTGCGGTCAGAACACGGCCGCGTGGCGTGCGCTGAATGAAACCCTGCTGGATCATGTAGGGCTCGATGATGTCCTCGATCGCGTCGCGCGGCTCGGAAAGGCCGGCGGCAATGGTTTCGATGCCGACCGGGCCGCCGCCGAAATTGACGGCGATCATGTTGAGGTAACGTTTGTCGAGCTGGTCGAAGCCGACATTGTCGACCAGCAGGCGGGTCAGCGCCTCGTCGGCGATCTCGCGGGTGACGGCCTCTGCCCTTGCCACCTCGGCAAAGTCGCGCACACGCCGCAACAGCCGGCCGGCGATGCGCGGGGTGCCACGGGCGCGTCTTGCGATCTCGCGGGCGCCCTCCTCGGTGATCGGCAGGTTCATCAGCCGCGCGCCACGGCGCACGATCAGTTCCAGCTCCTCGACTGTGTAGAAGCTCAGGCGCACCGGAATGCCAAAGCGGTCGCGCAGCGGCGTCGTCAACAGGCCAAGGCGGGTGGTGGCCGCCACCAGCGTGAATTTCGACAGGTCGATCTTCACCGAGCGAGCCGCAGGGCCTTCCCCGATGATGAGGTCGAGTTGGAAATCTTCCATGGCCGGATAGAGGATTTCCTCGACGGCGGGGTTGAGGCGATGGATCTCGTCGATGAAGAGCACGTCGCGCTCCTCGAGATTGGTGAGCAGGGCAGCGAGATCGCCGGCCTTGGCGATCACCGGGCCCGACGTCGAGCGGAAGTTGACGCCGAGCTCTTTGGCCATGATCTGCGCCAGCGTCGTTTTGCCGAGGCCTGGCGGACCGACGAAGAGCACATGGTCCAGCGCTTCGCCTCGGTTTTTCGCCGCCTCGATGAAGACCTTGAGATTGGCGCGCGCTTCCGCCTGGCCGGTGAACTCGTCCAGCGATTGCGGGCGCAACGTGATATCAAGGTCTTCGCCCCGCTTTTCCGGCGATATCAGGCGGGCGGATTCGCTCATGTCAAAAGTTCCATTCCAGGTATGGTTTTTGCGGCTTGGGCATCGAATGTCCTGGTTGTCACGCAGCCCGCATCACGATTACGAAGGGCGATGAAGACATCTGCAAATTCTGCATTCGTCCGCACCATGATTGCGAGCGTCTCCTCGACTACTCTTTCATCTTCAAGGATCAGGTCGGCCGAGTCCAACAAGTCCGAAATCGCCTCCATGATCTGTTCTCTCTTCAGCTTGATCCGTTGTCTCAAGAACCAGGCGCATTCCATCAGCGTGATGCAACTGATATAGCCGGGTGCCGTATCGGACAGGCTCGCGAAGAGCGTTGTGACCTTCTCCGTCTGGACGACATCGTCCTTCAGGAGGAAGCGCAGCATAATATTGGTGTCGAGGCCAATCATCTTGCACTAGTCGCGTGATCGGCGATGGCTTCCCCAATCGCCTCGTCCATTTCCGTCAAAGTGATCGTCGGTCGGTTCGGATCGTGAAACTTGCCTGCAAGGTCGATGGCGCGTTTGTTCTTGGCTTTCATGATGATTTCGCCATCGCGATTGATGTAGCGGATCCTGTCGCCGGACTTCAGATTCAGCAATTCACGAACTTCAGCCGGAATTGTTGTCTGGCCCTTCGATGTCATCGTACCGTAGTAGATATTCATGCGGATCTCCTTACCATTCAAGTTTAGTAAGGAATAGCGATATATTCAAGGAAATCACCGCGCCAGCTCTTTCAATCCCAGCCTGATCAGTTTGGCGCTGTCGGCGCCATCGCCCGCCGCCTTCATTGCCGCGGCAACCGCATTCGCGGCCTGGTCGCGGGAATAGCCGAGGTTGGTCAGTGCGGACACCGCATCGGCGACGGGTGCTGCCGCGACGCCTTCACCGAGTTCCTGCTTGAGAGCGATATTGATCGCTTCGCCGGCAAAGGCCGGCGCCCGGTTCTTGAGCTCGGTGACAAGACGCATCGCCACTTTCGGACCGACGCCCGGCGCACGCGAGACGGCGGCGCGGTCCTGCAGGGCGATCGCATTGGCGAGTTCGCCTGGCGTCAACGTCGAGAGCACGGCGAGCGCCACCTTGGCACCGACGCCCTGGACGCTCTGGAGCAGGTTGAACCATTCCCGCTCCAGCGCGGTCATGAAGCCGAAGAGCCTCAGCTGGTCCTCACGCACATAGGTTTCGATAAACAGCACGCAGGCCTCGCCGGCCGAGCCGAGCTTGGACAGGGTGCGGGCCGAGCAATGGGCGACGTAGCAGACGCCGTGCACATCGACGAGCACATAGTCTTCGCCGATCTCGTCTATGGTGCCTTTCAGCTTGCCGATCATGGGTCGGGTCTCTCAGCAGATGGGAACAAGTCAAGTATAGATTAACCGGCCAGTGCCTGGCGCATCCGGTTGCTGCCGCGATTGTGCGCATGGCAGATGGCGATCGCCAAGGCGTCGGCGGCGTCGTCGCCCTTGAATTCGACTTTCGGCATCAGGATCTTCAACATCATATGGATCTGGTGCTTTTCGCCATGGCCGACACCGATGACGGCCTTCTTGACGGCGTTCGGGGCATATTCGGAGACCGGCAGCCCGGCACGTGCCGGCACCAGCATGGCGATGCCACGGGCCTGGCCAAGCTTCAGGGTTGCCACCGCATCCTTGTTGACGAAGGTCTGTTCGACGGCGGCTTCATCCGGCTTATAGCTGTGGACCATCTCCGCCAGGCCGTCGTGCAGCTGGCAGAGACGGGAGGCAAGGTCCATGTCTCCATCAGAGGTCACGGTTCCAGATGCCACAAACCGCAGGGAATTGCCTGATGTGTCGATCACTCCCCAGCCGGTGCGACGAAGCCCGGGATCGATGCCGACGATGCGAATCGTATTTTGCATGGTTCAACCTATAGCGATTGCGAAATAAGTGCCATCGATATGTGAACAAAACAAAAACGTTCCTGAATTTCGGCCCTGCCATTTACCGCGAATTAAAACAGATGCCTGAATTCTAGTCATCGAATACGAGAGGGGCTTCTTTTGGCAAAGAGTTAAGCCTCCGATGTTCTGTTTACAGGTCAGTAGATCAGGCATGCGCTGCGTGCCCGCGCTGGCAGGCGCGTTCAGAAGGGGTTCGTTGTACATGGCTCAGAGATTTCAGTCCCTGTCCTTCAAGGTCATCGTCACGTTCATTCTGATGACCGTGCTGTCCATCGCGGTCATCGATGTGCTTGCCTATTTCGCCAGCAGCCGCATTTCCGACGAGCAGGCGCTGAAGGCCAAGGAAAGTGTGCTGATTTTTCGCGGCGACATGCTGCAGGACCAGCTGACGCAGCTTGAAAACCAAGCAAATTCCATCGCGCGCATCGAGGCGCTGCAGATGTCGATCACCAATCTGAAGAGCGGCTGGAAGACCATCGAGAAGACCGCGGGCGATGCCCGCGCCGAACTGAAGAAGGTTTTCATAGCAGGCAACCCCAACCCCGCCGACCAGCGCGAGAAGCTCATCAAGCCGGAAGGGCCGAGCGGCTTTTATTATTCGAGCCACGAGAAGACGCAGGGCGAAGTCGCCCGCGACCTCGAGGATACCGCCTTCAGCGATCTGCTGATTGTCGATCTCGAGGGCACCGTTCTCTATTCCTATAAGAAGGAAGACGACTTCGCCGAGAACCTGAAGTCGGATGCCTGGAAGAGGACCGGCGCCGGCATCGCATTCGCCAAGGCGATCGAGAATACCGCCAAGGCGACCGATGATGCAGCGCCGACAGGCTTTTCCGGCCTTCGTGTCGATGCCGGCAGCGGCAAGTCGGCGATCTTTTATGCCGTGCCGATCGTCAAGCTTGGAGCGGCCAAGGGCGTCATTCTCTTCAAGGTGCGCGACGAGATCGTCACCGGCATCCTCGCCAAGGGCATCGTCCAGGGCAGCACGGCGCGGGCGGCGATCGTCTCCGGCGATGGCTCCGCCGTCGGCCTCGACGCGAGCGGCAAGCTTGCGACGCTCGATACGACGCCCTTCACCTTCATCAAGAGCGCGCTTGCCAGTTCGGCGATGACGGTTGCCGATTTCAGCCGGGCGGACGGCGCGGCCCGCGCCTATGTCCGCGGTATCGACTATCGCGGCGACCGTTTCCTCGTGGCCGAGAGCGTGCTTCTGAGCGAGCTCAATGCCGGCTCGATCGAGATCGCCACCCTGCTGACGATGATTGGCGTCGGCGTGCTCGTCGTCATGGCGATCGCGACCGGGCTCGTCACCAATTTCCTGTTTTCGCCGCTTGCGCGGCTTGCCGGCGTCACCCGCGATGTCGCCGACGGCAAGCTCGACAGCGAGATCGGCAGCCTGAACCGCAAGGACGAGATCGGCACGATGGCCAACGCGCTCGACCGCTTCCGCCACTCGCTGATCGAAAGCCGCGAGCTCGAAGCTGCCAGCGAAGAGACCCGCCTGCAGGCCGAGCACGACCGCCAGCAGAATCTGGCCGAGCGTGAGGCCGAGGCCAAGACGCTGCAGCAGGTGGTCGAGGCGATTGACGAGGGCCTGCATCATCTGGCGAACGGCGATCTCGCCTACCAGATCGATACGCGCTTCCCGAACGAGCTCGAAAGCCTGCGGGTCAATTTCAACGAGGCGCTGGCGACGCTCAGCGAAACCATGACGGCAATCGGCGGCAACTCCATGGCGGTGCGCGCCGGCTCCGAGGAGATGCGCACCGGCGCCGACGAGCTTGCCGGGCGCACCGAGCGCCAGGCCGGCTCGATCACCGAGACGGCAAATGCGATCAGCGCCATCACCCAGTCGGTCCGCCGGCAGATCGAGCGAGCCGAACAGGCCGAGCGCATCGCCCGCGACGCCAAGAAGGAGACGACGGGTTCCGGCCAGATCATGCGCGAGACGATCGCGGCGATGGAGGCAATCCAGGCCTCCTCGCGCCAGATCAACACGATCATCTCAGTCATTGACGACATCGCCTTCCAGACCAACCTCCTGGCCCTCAATGCCGGTGTTGAGGCAGCGCGCGCCGGTGAATCCGGCAAGGGTTTCGCCGTCGTCGCCATGGAAGTGCGCGAGCTGGCCCAGCGCTCATCGAGTGCGGCCAAGGAGATCTCCAGCCTGCTGCAGAAATCGACGCATGAGGTCGAAAGCGGCGTTACGCTTGTGGAAAAAGCGGGCGTTGCGCTGACGGGCATCGGCGCCCATGTCGAGGCGATCAATGGGCAGATCAACGAGATCATGGGTGCGACCCGCGAGGAGGCCAATACACTGCGTGAGATCAATAGCGCCGTCGCAGAACTCGACACGATGACGCAACAGAACGCCTCGATGGTCGAGGAGACGACGGCGGCGATCCACCGGCTGGCGACGGAAGCCCTGGAAATGGACCGCCAGCTCGACAATTTCACGCTACCGCATAGCCATCACAAGCAGAGCGCCGAGGTGCATGTGCTGCGCCGTCAGCGGTAAGCCACACCTTTCCACATTGCATAAGGGTCGCGCTCGCGCGGCCTTTTTTGTTGCGTCCATGGTTTGGAATGGCGCCGGCGCGAACCTACATAGACGGCATCGTCCAACTGCCCGGCAGGTTTCCCATGGTTCCCTTCTCCATACTCGACCTTTCCCCCGTTGCCGAAGGCAGCACCGTGCACCAGTCCCTCAAGGCCTCGGCGCGAATGGCTGTGAAGGCCGAGGAGTTCGGTTACAAGCGCTTCTGGCTTGCTGAACATCACGGCATGCCGGGGATCGCCAGCGCTGCCACATCAGTCGTCATCGGCCATGTCGGGGCCGCGACAAAGCGCATCCGCATCGGCTCCGGCGGCATCATGCTGCCCAATCACTCGCCGCTCGTCATCGCCGAGCAGTTCGGTACGCTGGAGGCACTCTTCCCCGGCCGTATCGATCTCGGCCTCGGGCGCGCGCCGGGAACCGACATGCGCACGGCACAGGCGCTGCGGCGCAACCTCGAGGCCGGTGCAAACAGCTTCCCGAACGACGTGGTGGAGCTGCAGCAACTCCTCGATACGCCGGTCGAGAACCAGGCGATCCTCGCAGTTCCCGGCAATGGTTCACATATCCCGATCTGGCTGCTCGGCTCCAGTCTCTACAGCGCCCAGCTCGCCGCCATGCTCGGGCTTCCCTATGCCTTCGCCTCGCATTTCGCGCCCGACATGCTGCTCGATGCGATCGCGATCTACCGTGACCGCTTCCAGCCCTCGGCGACGCTCGACAAGCCGCATGTGATGGTCGGCGTCATGGGGGCGGTGGCGGCGACGGACGAGGAGGCGCGCTACCATTTCACCTCCGCCCAGCAGCAATTCGTCAATCTGCGCCGCAATGTCCGCGGCCCGTTCCCACGTCCGGTGACCGATATGGGGGATTTCTGGTCGCCGATGGAGAAGATGAATGTCGAACACACGTTGCGTTATGCCGTGGTAGGTTCGCCGAAGACGGCGGAGGCGAAACTGACTGAGTTTCTGCGGGAAACGCAGGCCGACGAGGTGATCATCTCGATGCCGATCCACGACATTGAGGCGCGGCTGACATCGGTGGAACTATTCGCAGGGCTGGGGAGCTTTATGCGAGCCGCCGCTTAGAACAGGATGATTTTAGACCGGGTCGGCCTAAAATCTGAATCCTGTTCTACATTATATATCAGAGCATGATGTCGTCCGAAAACCGCCCACACTTTTCGGTATCATGCTCTAGGATCTACGCAAGGAGCACTCTGACGGCGCCACCTTTCCGGTAAGAAAAAACCCGGCGTTGCAGCCGGGTTTTTATTTTTGACATCTGCCTGAGGAGATCAGGCCGAGAGCTTCGCCAGCACTTCTTCCGAGACTTCGAAGTTGGAATAGACGTTCTGCACGTCGTCATCGTCTTCCAGGCTGTCGATGAGCTTCATCAGTGACTGGGCTTTTTCTTCGTCCACCGGCACGTTGTTCTGGGCGCGCCAGACGGCCTTGACGGTTTCGGCTTCGCCGAGGCTCGATTCCAGCGCTTTCGCCACTTCGCCGAGGGCTTCGAAGCCGCAGGTGATGTAGTGGCCGTCTTCGTCGGTCTCGACGTCGTCGGCGCCAGCTTCGATTGCGGCTTCCATCACCTTGTCGGCATCGCCGACGGAAAGCTTGTAGGTGATTTCGCCGACATGGTCGAAGGAGAAGGAAACGGAACCGGTTTCGCCGAGAGCGCCGCCGGCCTTGGTGAAGCTCGAGCGGACGTTGGAGGCGGTGCGGTTGCGGTTGTCGGTCAGAGCCTCGACGATGATCGCCGTGCCACCGGGGCCGTAGCCCTCATAGCGGACTTCGTCATAATTTTCGCCGTCAGCGCCGGCTGCCTTCTTGATGGCGCGGTCGATATTGTCCTTCGGCATGGACTGGGCCTTGGCGTTCTGGATCGCCAGGCGAAGGCGGGCGTTCATCGTCGGGTCGGGCAGGCCGGCCTTGGCGGCAACGGTGATTTCGCGCGCAAGCTTGGAGAACATTTTCGACCGCACGGCATCCTGACGGCCTTTGCGGTGCATGATGTTTTTAAACTGTGAATGGCCAGCCATGGCACCCCTGTCCACGTCTCATTGTTCGGAATGGGCCGCCTTATAAGAGCGAAACGGCACCCGTTCAAGGAAAAAGCAGTTCGGAACAAAGGCGAGGGGATGGCGTTTCAATCGAACTCCATCCAACGGAAAGGAACGGTCATGGCAAGTCTCAGCGAGGCGCAGGAACATCCAGCACGTCAGCTCTGGGATCAGGTCAACGATGTCCATGCCGGCATGCTCGGAATTTCCGGACTGGATATGCACATGCAGCCGATGGCGCCGCATGCCGATCCCACCACCAACACCATCTGGTTCTACACCAAGACCGATGCCGACATCGTGCGCGCCATCAAGCCCGGCAGCCGCGCGCATTTCTGTGTCGTCGGTAAGGATCACGACTATCACGCCTGCCTCGCCGGTGTGATTGAGGTGCATCCTGACCCTTCCAAGATCGAGGAATATTGGAGCTCGATCGTCGCAGCCTGGTATGACGGCGGCAAGAAGGACCCCAAGCTCACCATGCTGTCCCTCCATGTCGACGATGCGGAGATCTGGGTTTCCACAGGCAACAAGCTGAAATTCGGCTGGGAGATCGCCAAGGCCAATCTCGACGATGACAAGATGCCGGATGTCGGAATCAAGCGTCACCTGCAGTTCGCTTGACGCGCAGTGCCCCTGCATAATTCCTTAAATCGGAATCGATTTAAGGATAAAATTATGCAGCAATTCAAAGTGCTACAGCGTCCTTTGCGCGTCTGAAAAGACGCGCGGCGCTGTAGAAGGAAAACCGCCGGGCCTTTTACTGCACGCCCTTCAGCACATAGATCAGCGGCTTTTTCGGCAGAGTGCGCATGGAGACGATGATACTGGCATCGGGCGCATTGGCGACGTCGAAATCCTTGCCGAACATCGAGACGAAGGCTTCGACTGGCGGGCCGCGTCGGTGCATCGGCAGGATCAACGACGAGCGTAGCCGCTTGATGACGCGGCTCATGCTGTCGGCGCCCATCGTCAGGCCACCGTCGACGGGGACCATGACGACGTCGAGGCGGCCAATCTCGGTATAATGGGCATCTGTCAGCTCGTAGTGCAGGTGGCCGAGATGGCCGATGCACAGGCCAGCGATCTCGAAGATAAATATGGAGTTGCCGTTCTCATGCGCGCCGCCGAGGCCGTAGCTGAAGCGGATATCCGTCGTAACGTTGCGGATATAGGCATCGCCGACGACGAGATTGATGTTGGCCTTTTCGCCCGGAAACTCGCTCCACCCATGCAGCACGTGCTTGATGCCGAGATCGGGGGTCAGGGTATAGTGGGTCGTGTGCGCTTTGTTCATGGTCACGACATCGGGCATCGTCGCCGGCCTGTACCAGCCATTATAGTCTGTCGCGATGACGATGCCGCCCGGGGTCTCGATCTCGAAGGTGGAATGGCCGAGGAAGGTCAGTTTGACGTCCTCGCCCTCGGAAACGGCAGGCATCAGCGGCGGGGCGCCGGAGAAACTTGCGAAGGTCACCTTGGGGATGGTTTGCGCGATCGCCTGGCACTGGCTGACCGGTGGCCGCTGCTCTTGTGCCCCGGCAAGATCGGGCGCGGCGAAGGCCGCAAGGCATGCGATAGCGAGGATAAGATACCGCGGCTTCATGCCACCCCTCCGGCGCTCCATCACCTTCAACCGGCGCATAACCCGGAAAATCGATTCCGATTTGGGGTTATACCCGAGTGGCGGGGAGGATGCGGCATGATGCCGCAGGGGTCCAGACGGCGGGTTCTCACAATTGCGTGTTGGACGGCCGCTCGTCGCCTGTTACCGCCAGAACTCCGGCATCGTTTCGGCCAGCCGCGGTCCGAGCCGGAGCGGCGCGATCTTTTCTGCAAGTCCTGTCGTATCCGAGATCTCCACGCCGACGCCGCAGATCGTCGCGGGGCCGTTCGCGGCTTCCATGCGGCCCTTTGGCATCTTGGAGATGAAGCGGTTGAGCGGCTCCTCCTTGTCCATGCCGAGAGAGGAGTCGTAGTCGCCGCACATGCCGGCATCCGACATATAGGCGGTGCCGCCGTTCAGGATCTGTGCGTCGGCCGTCGGTACATGCGTGTGGGTGCCGACGACGAAGCTGGCGCGGCCGTCGACAAAATGGCCGAAACACTGCTTCTCGCTGGTCGCCTCAGCATGGAAATCGAAGATGATCGCATCGGCCTGCTCCTTCAGCGGGCAGGCGTCGAGGATGACCTCCGCCGATTTGAAGGGGTCGTCGAGTTCGGGATGCATGAAGACCCGGCCCATGACGTTGGCGACGAGCACGCGCGCTCCGTTTCTGGCATAGAAAAGGCCGGAGCCACGGCCGGGCGTGCCTTGGGGATAGTTGGCGGGACGCAAGAACTGATCGTGCCGGCCGGCAAAAGCGACGGCTTCCTTCTGGTCCCAGACGTGGTTGCCTGTCGTCACCACATCGGCGCCGGCATTGATCGTTTCCAGAAAGATGTCCTCAGTGATGCCGAAGCCGCCGGCGGCATTCTCGCCGTTGACGATGACGAAATCGAGCTTGAGGTCGGAAACCAGGCCGGGAAGACGGTCCCAGACCGCCGTGCGTCCCGTCTTGCCGACCATGTCACCCAGAAAAAGCAGCCGCATTCCCTATCCAATCCAAGAGGCAAAAAAGCGAAGGCCGCTTTCTGTCAGGATGGCATCCAGGCTTATGTCGTGCGGCTCAGCGGGCACATGTGCCACTTCCTGGCAGTCGAATGCAATGCCGATCAGCTTCGGATGCAGGCCTTTTTGCCTTAGCCGGCTGATGGCGCGGTCGTAGTGGCCGGCGCCGTAGCCGATGCGGTGGCCGCTGATATCGAAGGCCGAAAGCGGCACCAGCATGATCTCGGGATCAAGAATGGCGGCATTTGCGTCCGGGCCGACCGTGCCGAAACCGGTGTCGACGAGGGGCGCACCTTCCGCCAGCTCGCGAAAGACGATGGTCTGCCGGTCAAGGATCGCCGGCACGCAGAGCCGCGCACCGCGCACGGCAAAGCGCGACATCAGCGGCCTGAGATCGGCTTCCGAACGGATCGGTAGGAAGCCGGAGACGATGGTACCCAGCGCAAAACCGACGGCCTCGCCGGCATGTTCGGCCATTGCGAGGCTTTTGGAGGCGCGTTTCTCGGCGGGGATGGCGTCGCGTGCGGACAGCCGTTCGTTGCGCAGCTGCGCTTTCAATTCTTTCGCGGTCATTCGATCTGCCGGTTCTGAGAGATTTACCCGAGCATAGACGGCTGGATGTCCGATGCAAATGCCGGATGCGACGGTATCACGCGCGTTTCACGCCTCGTCCGACGGCGGCTGCGGATCGTCAGACGACGATGCTTGTCGGTATTATCGTGGCGCCGATGGAGAAGCCTGCCATATCAGGAACAGCATTGGCTCCGGCCTGCCGGTCTTGCTGCCGCAACTCGCGCATCGCCTTTTCGAGCACTTGCTTGAGTTCGCGCACCACCGCCTTGAACTCTTCCATCGTTTCGCGATCATCGGCCGAAATGCCCGAAAATTTCGGGGCATCCTCAGCGACGCTCGCATAGGCGTTGCGGGCGTTGGTGGCGGCGTCCGGTTCCTGCGAGCCGGTCTCGCCGGCCGCAGTTTCTCCTGCGGTATCCGTCAGCGCAGCATCGGTCCCGCTGGTTGCGACGGCGGCAGCACCCGTGGCTGCCTCCATCGAAACCGCTGTTGCCGGGCTGCCGGTCGCGACAGCCGATGCGAATTCGGAGGCGGCGGTGCCGACCTTGCGCGCCAGTTCGGCGGCCAGCCGGGCGACTACCTCAGGAGCCATGTTGGAGCTGCGCAGCATCTCCAATTGCTGTTTTGCTTCTTCGAGCTTGCGTTGCGCCTTCGCCTTGGCCTCGTCTCCCGAGTTCGCCAAGGTCTGGCGCATCTGCTGCAGCGCCTGGGTGGCGCGCTGCAGCTTCAGCACGCCTTGATCGGTCTCGCTTCCGGCGACTGAAATGGCTGCCGTCGAAGACGTGCCGCGCAAGATGATGGAGGCAGACGTGGTTGCGACCTGCATGGACAATCCCCCGATTTTTAATCGGGCCCCCGATTGCAATTCGGGCGCATTCTGTAACGTCAGACTTGCGTGGACCTGTGTCTTGGCGATTGGGGAAGCGCGGCGGCCAGCTGCTGCATCGTCTCCTCGAATAGAGGCGCTCCGCCGGGTGCCCAGCCGAGCGCGCGGATTTTCGCCGTGCTCATGGGGATGAGCGCGGCGCCATCGGCAGGGGCCGGCAGCGTGTGCCGACAGCCCGTCTCGCGGCGGATGGGCGAAAGGATATCGCGTGTGTCGACTGACATGTCCGAGACGTTGAAGACCTCGCCGGAGATGCGGGTGCTTTCCGTCTCCAGCATGAGCCTTACCGCCCGACCGAGGTCGCGGCCGTGAACTTCCGTTCCCCGACGGGCAACAACCGGCCGGCCGGCGAGGTAATCGGCGATGAGGCCGTCCCATTTGTTCGGCGAGAGATCGCCATAGACGCCGGTTGCCCTCAAGCTTACGCCGGCAAAACCCGGCGTGGAGAGGTGGTCAAGCGCGCGTTCGGCATCGAGCTTGACCTGGCCGTAAAGTGTTTCTGGCTTGGCCAGCATCGTCTCCGTCAGTTCGGTTCCCTCGGGATGTTCGCCATAGGCGGCGCGGCTGGACAGGAAGACGCAGCGGCGCGTGCCGGCGCGTTTGGCGGCTTCGAAAAGCCGGACGGTGCCATCGAGGTTCAACCTGTGGAAGGTCTTCGGATCGTCGCCCTCGCCGCCACGATATTTGCCCGGAACATGGCTGAAGGCGGCGTGGACGAAGAAGTAAGCGTCGTCGAAGACGTCGATCTGATCCTTGTCGGGATCGAGCGAAAGCGCCGCGAACTCGACCGGGCGAGAGAAGAGGCGAGGCAGCGGCGCGCGGCGCCCGCCGACGATCACCTGATATCCGGCGGCCAGCAGTTCCTCGACGACATACCGGCCGACGAGACCCGTTCCACCCGACACCAGTACCTTCATGCTGCCCCTTCCGGATTGTCCAGCGCCGAGATCTCAGGCACATCGCCGCCATCGTGGAAACGGTGCCACAGATCGATCAAAGGTTGTAGTCGCGCTGCCTTGGGATGATCCTTTTCCCACGGTTTTTCATACTGGTAGTGCAGGATCGAAATGCTCTTCCAGTCCCAAAGCTCCGGCATGGTGAACCATACATATTGCAGCATGTTGAAATAAACCGGCAGGCCGTGCCAATCCGGGAAGAACGTCTCGAGAAAGGTCTGATCGGTGCGCCGCCAGAAGGCGTCCCGCCTGTCGAGCCTTTCGAGCATGTGCCGGAATGTGTCATGCGAGGGCGTCGCGACGAAAACGCCGGAATTCATGCGGCGGAAGTCGGCGAGGCATTCGTAGACATTGGGGGCGGCTGACAATTCCGGATAGAGGAAGAGCCTGTCGACGTTCTTCAACACGAGGGCGTCGGCGTCGATGAAGACGCAGCGCTGGTATTCGACGAGCTGCCAGAGCCTGAGCTTGCAGAAGTTGTCGAGCGGCGAATGGAAATCCGGTTTGCGACCCTTGGTGAAAGGAGCTGTCGAATGGAGCTGGCCACGCGCATGGCGTTCGTTGAAGGCGGCAGACAGCGGCAGGTGCTCGACCGCGATCAGCCGGCAGTCGAGTGCTTTCAGGGGCAAAAGGGCGGCCGCATCGACGCCGCTGGTGTGGAGAATGACGATGTCAGCCCCGGTGCCGGTTCGGCGCAAGGAGCGGGCAAGCGCGGTTGCGCCCATGGCGTAGTCGGCATTGGTGACGAGTGTGACATAAGCGAAACGGGCGGGGATGCCGCTGGCGCTCGTCATATTGCGGCGCTCACGAGACGGATTTCAGCCGCTTGCCTTCCGGATCGTGATTGATCGTCGCGGCGATGTCCTTGGTCCAGGCGGAGACGGCCGGAACGCGGGCGCGGTCGACGCGATAGGCGAATTTCTTGGCGACGTCGACGATTTCGCCGAGCAGGCCTGCTTCCAGCGTGATCGGGTCGAGGCCGAGATCGCGGAATTTTTCGTTCCGGACGATCAGCTCGTTTTCTGCGGCTTCCTTGCGCGGGTTGGGCAACCAGGCAATGTTGGCGCCGCTCATCCTGGCGATCATCTCGGCGAGGTCGCGCACCCGGTGGGTTTCCGTCATCTGGTTGAAGATCTCGACGCGGGCGCCGCGCGCCGGCGGATTTTTCAGCGCCAGTTCGATGCAGCGCACCGAATCCTGGATATGGATGAAGGCACGGGTCTGACCACCGGTGCCGTGCACCGTCAGCGGATAGCCGATTGCCGCCTGGATGAGGAAGCGATTCAGCACCGTGCCGTAATCGCCGTCGTAGTCGAAACGGTTGATCAGCTGCGCATGGCGGCGCGTCTGCTCGGTATGCGTGCCCCAGACGATGCCCTGGTGCAGATCGGTGACCCTCAGGCCATCATTCTTTGCATAGAACTGGAAGAGAAGCTGATCCAGGCACTTGGTCATGTGATAGATCGAGCCGGGATTGGAGGGGTAGAGGATTTCCTGGTTGACCGTCTCGCCGTCTGAAGTTTCGATGCCGACCGGCAGGTAACCTTCGGGGATCGCCGCGCCGACCGTCGAATAGCCGTAGACGCCCATGGTGCCGAGATGGATGAGATGGGCATCGAGATTGAGTTCCGTCAGCGCGTTCAGCAGGTTGTGCGTGGCGCTGACATTGTTGTTGACGGTGTAGTTCTTGTGGCGGTCGCTCTTCATCGAATAGGGCGCGGCCCGCTGTTCGGCGAAATGGATGACGGCATCCGGGCGGTGTTCGGAGAGCCAATTCTTCAGGAGTTCGTAATCCTTGGCGAGATCGATCAGATTGAAGTGGATGCGGCGTCCGGTTTCGGCATGCCAGATGCGGGTACGTTCCTGGATCGAATCCATCGGGGTCAGCGACTGAACGCCAAGTTCGGTGTCGATCCAGCGGCGCGAGAGATTGTCGAGGATATGGACGTCGTGACCGACATCGGAGAGATGCAGCGAGGTTGGCCAACCAATGAAACCGTCTCCGCCCATAACCGCAATCTTCATCGCATCGTCTCCTGATTGGTCGCTCATTATCGGGAATAGTTAGGAATTGTGACAATCATTCAATGCTTGCCTGTCCGGAAGCGTTGCGCCAAACAGGGCACCTTAGTTTGGAGAAAATTATGACGGAACGCCCTTTTTCCATTTCGGGAGAGCTGACGGAAGCCGGACACCGCCTCGTTCAGCGGGTCTATTATGAAGATACTGACTTTTCCGGCCTGGTCTATCACGCCCGCTACCTGCATTTCCTGGAGCGCGGCCGTACCGATTATCTGCGCTGCCTCGGCGTCGAGCAGCGCGAACTCGTCAGCGCCGATGAGGAGGGCCTCGTTTTCGTTGTCCACCGCATGGAGATCGACTTCAAGAGCCCGGCGCGCATGGACGATGTGCTGACGATCCTGACACACACGGAGAAAGCCGGCGGCGCCAAGATGGTGCTCAATCAGCAGATCCGCTCGGGCGAGACGCTGCTGATCGCCGCCAAGGTGATCATCGCCGTCATCAACGCCCGGGGGCGGCCAAGGCGGTTGCCGGAAACACTGGCAGCGAAATTCCTGGAAGGCAGCATGCCGCTATAGGCCGAATTGCCGAAAAATCGGACCTTGTCAAAACTTGAACTTTATGTGAAGGAATTCCCGCGCCGCAGGATGAGCGCTCTTTCGGCAGCCGGACCTTGCTCCGGTCAAGTAATCCATGGAACGAAATCTTCCAAATACAGGCTTACTGTCACAGTCCGGCACTAACGATCTATTAACCATAATGGTGTCTTACTGGGAAAGTCGGAGTTTGTGCGGTGCACGCCTTCCTTTGACCAAATTTGACGGCAAGAAGGCGGAAGATGAGCTTGGAAGTTTGACCAGGGCTTTGGGCGGCGGCCGCCGGACACTTCTTGCGAGATCAGTTTGTGCCGCCCGGTCCAGCACCGGGCGTTTGGATTCGGGGATTTTGGATCAATGGAACAAGTAGGATTGGCAGCAGCAACGACGGACGTCAGCCTCTGGTCGCTTTTCATGCAGGCCGGCATCGTCGTCAAGCTCGTGATGCTCGGGCTTATCGCGGCCTCTGTGTGGACGTGGGCTATCGTCATCGACAAATACCTGGCCTATGGCCGCGCGCGGCGCCAGTTCGACAAGTTCGAGCAGGTGTTCTGGTCGGGCCAGTCGCTGGAAGAACTCTACCGCTCGCTGTCGGAACGCAACAATACCGGTCTGGCGGCGATCTTCGTGGCTGCCATGCGCGAGTGGAAGAAATCCTTCGAACGCGGCGCCCGCTCGCCGATCGGCCTGCAGATGCGTATCGACCGCGCGATGGACGTGACGCTCGCCCGTGAGACCGAATTTCTCGGCGCTCGCCTCGGATCGCTCGCGACCATCGGTTCGGCCGGTCCGTTCATCGGTCTGTTCGGCACGGTCGTCGGCATCATGACCTCGTTCCAGGCAATCGCCGGTTCGAAGTCGACCAACCTTGCGGTCGTCGCGCCCGGTATCGCCGAAGCGCTGCTTGCCACTGCGATCGGCCTCGTCGCCGCTATCCCGGCAGTTATCGCCTACAACAAGTTCTCTGCCGATGCCGGCAAGCTCTCGGGCCGAATGGAAGGTTTCGCGGATGAATTCT
This sequence comes from Rhizobium sp. P1_B8, assembly GCF_056406515.1. Lineage (NCBI taxonomy): Bacteria > Pseudomonadati > Pseudomonadota > Alphaproteobacteria > Hyphomicrobiales > Rhizobiaceae > Rhizobium > Rhizobium sp. P1_B8. The sequence continues at coordinate 102,575 of NZ_JBFTZZ010000025.1, forward strand.
CCGCCATACTTTCGCGCCAGATCGACGAGAAACTGCAGCCGCGCGCTGCCGCTCAGTAACCAACGGAGTATTCTCACATGGGTATGGCTGTTGGAGGCAATGGCGGCGGGGGCGGCGGACGCCGCCGTCGCGGCGGTCGGAACAGGGCCGTGATCTCCGAAATCAACGTGACGCCGCTCGTCGACGTCATGCTGGTGCTTTTGATCATCTTCATGGTCGCGGCACCGATGATGACCGTCGGCGTGCCGATCGACCTGCCGGAAACGCAGGCCAAGGCGCTGAATTCGGAGACGCAGCCTATCACCATCTCCGTCAAGAATGACGGCGAGGTGTTCCTGCAGGAAACACCGATCCCGGCCGCGGAGATCGCCGCCAAGCTCGAGGCGATCGCCACAACCGGTTATAACGAACGTATCTTCGTGCGCGGCGACGCGACCGCGCCTTATGGCGTCATCGCCGACGTCATGGCCCGTATCCAGGGTGCAGGCTTCAAGAATATCGGCCTCGTGACGCAGCAGAAGAAGGACCAATAGCGCGCAAAATGAAGGCCAGTGTCATCACATCTGCTGTTTTGCACGGCCTGGTGCTCACCTGGGCGATGGTGTCGCTTAGCGCTCCGGAATCCTTCAAGGTGGAGGATTTCGAGGCGATGCCGGTCGATCTGGTGCCGGTGGAATCCATTACCCAGATGCAGCAAGGCGACAAGAAGGCTCCGAAGAAGGAGACTTCCGCGCCCGTGCCGACGACACGGCCGCCGATCGCACAGCCCGCCGAGAATGCCGGCGACAACAATGTCGATCTGAAGACGCCGCCGGTTCCGAACGCCAAGCCGAGCAATAGCGAAGCGGCCGCAGCGAATTCGAGCGAAAAGCCGATGCCGAAGACCGATCCGGTCCCGAACGATGTCAAGGATATCGTCAAGGAGGAAACGGAAGTCGAGCAGCCGAAGCAGGTCGCCTCCATTCCACCGCCGAAGCCTGTCGAAGTGACGCCGCCGAAGCCTGAGGAAAAACCGCCGGAAGAGCAGGCCAAGCCTGAGGAACCGCCGAAGCCCGATGCCGAGGCGCTGCCGGACAATGTGCCGACGCCTGTCGCCAAACCGCAGGTGAAGCCGCCGGAACCACAGAAACCCGCCGAAAAGCCGCCGGAAAAAACCCCGGACCAGCCGAAGACTGCCGAGAAGCCGACTGACAAGAAGAAGGCCGATCAGAAGCAGGAAATGGCGAAATCGGCTTCGTCGATGAAAAGCGATTTCAATGCCGATGAGGTTGCGGCGTTGCTGAACAAAACCGATCCTTCCGCAGGCGGTGCGAAGCGCTCGACCCAGGAGGCATCGCTGGGTGCGAAGAAGAGCAATGGTGGCTCGAAACTCAGCCAAAGCGAAGAAGATGCGATGCGCAGCTTGATCGAGGGTAATTGGCTTGTGACGCCCGGAATGGAAGGCCTTTCCGGCATGGTCATCAAAGTGCACATGAAGCTCGACAAAGACGGCAACATTATCGGCCAGCCGGAAGTCGAGTCGTCGGGCGGCAGCAGCAGCGACTCTACACGCCGCGCGTTGGAAGGCGGTGCTTATAGAGCTGTCATGAAGTCTGCACCCTTCTCGACGCTTCCGAAGGACAAGTATGACGCCTGGAATGAGGTCGAGCTTAACTTCGATCCAAGCAGCATGGGAATCTAGATGCTGATGGACCTGTCCCATGGCAACCAGTCTTTTGCAGCCGTCATCGTGCTCGGCGCGATTCTGGCCTGTGCTTCTGAAGCGTTGGCGCAGTCGACCAGCGCGGAGATTTCCGACAAACCGGCCATGGACTTGCGCCAGGCAGTCCTTCCTTATTTCAATGCTCCTTCGGGGCAGGTGGAGGGCGCCAAGGTCGCAGTTAAGATTCGCATAAGGCTCGACAAGACCGGCGCGATTGTTGGCTCGCCCGAGGTGGAAGCCATCGGCGGCAGTGAAGCTGCTCGGAAAAGCCTGTCGGCTGCGGCTCTCCGCGCGGTGCTGCGTTCATCGCCGTTCACCATGCTTCCGAAAGAGAAATACGAATCCTGGAAGGAAGTCGTCTTGCGCTTCGAACCCAGCGATCCGACTCCATAGATGCTGAAAGGCTGTTTGGTATGACAAAGTGTTCTTTTTTTCGCGCCATTTTGGTCGCAGCCGGTCTGATGACCGCTGCCGTCTTCGCGACGCCGGCCAACGCGCTCGTCACCCTCGACATCCGAAAGGGTAACGTCCAACCGCTGCCGATTGCGGTGACCGACTTTCTGCAGGGTGATATGGGTGCGCAGGTCTCCCAGGTCATCGCTGCCGACCTGCAGCGCTCCGGCTTGTTTGCCCCGATCAGCAAGACCGCCTTCATCGAGAAGATAACGAACCCCGATGCCGCGCCGCGTTTCGAAGACTGGAAGGTCATCAATGCCCAGGCGCTGGTCACCGGTCGGGTCACCCAGGAAGCCGATGGCCGCCTTCGTGCCGAATTCCGTCTCTGGGACCCGTTTGCCGGCCAGCAGATGACCGGGCAGCAGTTCTATACCCAGCCTGAGAACTGGCGGCGTGTTGCCCACATCATCGCCGATGCGATCTATAAGCAGATCACCGGTGAGGAAGGCTATTTCGACACTCGCGTCGTCTTCGTCTCGGAATCCGGCACCAAGCAGCAGCGCAAGCGCCAGCTCGCGATCATGGACCAGGACGGCTTCAACATCCGCATGCTGACCGATGGCAGCGATCTCGTTCTGACACCGCGCTTCTCGCCGAGCCGGCAGGAAGTCACCTACATGTCCTTTGCCAACCAGCAGCCGCGCGTCTACCTGCTGCAGCTCGAAACCGGGCAGCGCGAGGTCGTCGGCAATTTCCCGGGCATGACCTTCTCGCCGCGCTTTTCGCCGGACGGACAGAAGGTGATCATGAGCCTGCAGCAGGAAGGCAATTCCAACATCTATACGATGGACCTGCGCTCGCGCACGACGACGCGGTTGACCTCGACGGCTGCGATCGACACCTCGCCCTCCTATTCGCCTGACGGAGCGCGTGTCAGCTTCGAAAGCGACCGCGGCGGAAAGCCGCAGATCTACGTGATGAATGCCGATGGCTCGGGCCAGACCCGTATTTCCTTCGGCGACGGATCCTATTCGACGCCGGTCTGGTCGCCGCGCGGCGATCTCATCGCCTTCACCAAACAGGCCGGCGGCAAATTCTCGATCGGCGTGATGAAACCGGATGGTTCGGGCGAACGCATCCTGACGACTGGCTTCCACAATGAGGGCCCGACCTGGGCGCCGAACGGCCGCGTCCTGATGTTCTTCCGCCAGGCGGCAGGGTCGGGCGGTCCGCAGCTCTATTCGATCGATCTGACCGGTTACAACGAGCAGCTTGTGAAGACGCCGACCTACGGTTCCGACCCGGCCTGGTCACCTCTTCTGGAGTAGGCGATGCACTGCCGCCTTCATGTCGCCCCAAAGTCATGGAAACCGGGCGGCTACGGGACAAATCAGTAAATCGTTAACCATAATCTTTGAGGGGCGGTTAACCGAGTGCGGTTACTGTCCGGAAACCCTGATGAAATCGCAAGGAGACCGGCCATGAGCCGAATTCATACCCCGGCAATGAGCCGCATGCAGAATTTCGCCCGCAACCCCGTCATGATCGCGCTTATCGCCGGCCTCGCGCTCGCAAGCTGCGCCAAGAAGCCGCCGAACAGCGCCGGCGACCTCGGCCTCGGCACCGGTGCTGGTGGGGCTGCAACGCCGGGCTCTGCCCAGGACTTCACGGTCAATGTCGGCGACCGCATCTTCTTCGATACCGACTCCTCGTCGATCCGCGCCGATGCTTCGCAGACGCTCGACCGTCAGGCCCAGTGGCTCGCCCGCTACCCGAACTACCAGATTACCGTCGAAGGCCATGCCGACGAACGCGGCACGCGCGAATATAACCTCGCGCTCGGCGCCCGCCGTGCGGCTGCCGCCAAGGACTATCTCGCTTCGCGCGGCGTCCCGGCGCAGCGCCTGAAGACGATTTCCTACGGCAAGGAACGTCCGGTCGCCGTCTGCGACGATATTTCCTGCTGGTCGCAGAACCGCCGCGCGGTTACCGTGCTTGGCGGCGCCGGCATGTAATTGCCGAGCAACAATTCGCTTTTTCGACGGGCGGTCCCATCAGGGCCCGCCTTTTCTTTTTGACCACACTTTGGCCAGACTCCGTTGCTTTTTGAAAGCAATTGGAAAAATCTCCTGTTCGTGCCATCGAGGTGCGAAGAATCACTGGGACAGGACGATACATATGAAGAAACTTGTCGTGGCAGGCATGCTGTGCCTCGCGGCTGTGACCGGAAGCGAACGAGCGGCCTATTCCGCCTCGTTCTTCGGGCTACATCTCGGCGGCCGATCCGCGGAAAACCAGGCGACGCCGCCTGTTGTCAAGGTGCAGAGCGGCGACGCGGAGGTCCGCGTGCAGCAGCTCGAAGAGCAACTGCGGCAGTTGAACGGCCGGATCGAAGAGATGAGCTTTCAGCTTCTGCAGATGCAGGAGACGATCCGCAAACAGCAGGAAGACAATGAATTCCGCTTCCAGCAGCTCGAAAAGACGGGCGGCGCCGGAGGTGCCACCAAGGCTCCTGTCAAGAAGAGCGAGACCGATGCCGCTCCGGCCGCCTCCGGCGGCGACGACATCGCCAAGGTAATTCAAGCACCGCAGGGAGCCGAAACGGCTCCCTCCACCAGCGTGCCGGAGAATGGCGGCGTCGGCCAGCCGCCGAAGGAGCTCGGCTCGATCGATTTCGATCAGAGCGGCAATCCGATCGGTGGAAGCGTCGACGAAAATGCCACAATCGGTTCCGGGCCGATTCCCGATGCCAACACCAAAACGCCGCAGCAGACCGCCTCGCTCGGCAGCGAAGCCGACCAGTACAAGGCCGCCTATGGCCACGTGCTGTCCGGCGATTACAGCACGGCCGAACAGGAATTCACGCAGTATATCACCCGCTACCCGAGCAGCGCGCGGTCGGCGGACGCCAATTTCTGGCTCGGCGAAGCGCTTTATTCGCAGGGTAAGTACAATGAGGCGGCCAAGACCTTCCTCAATGCGCACCAGAAATACGGTACATCGGAAAAGGCGCCGGAAATGCTGCTGAAGCTCGGCATGTCGCTTGCCGCCCTCGACAATACCGAGACGGCCTGTGCGACACTGCGCGAAGTGTCGAAGCGTTATCCGAAGGCGTCGCGTGCCGTCATAAGCAAGGTTGCGAGCGAACAGAAGCGCCTCGCCTGCTAAGGTCTTCCGGAATGTCTCCGGAAGCAACATCGCCTCAACTGGCGATCCATCAGTTTCTCACGTCGCTTCAAAGCCCTGCGCGTATTCTCGTCGCGATATCAGGCGGCAGCGATTCCACCGGCCTGCTTCTTCTTCTCGATCAAGCCGCGAAGGCCGCGCCCCATCTCAAGATTTCGCTTTGCGCTGCGACCGTCGATCATGCGTTGCGCGCCGGCTCCGCAGACGAGGCGCGTGAAGTCGCAGCCCTCTGCGCATCGCTCGGCATTCCCCACATCATCATGATCTGGCAGGGCGACAAGCCGACAACCGGCATCATGGCTGCGGCCCGAGAGGCACGTTATGGCTTGCTTGCGACCGCCACCACAGACTTCAAAGCCGATCTCATCGTCACGGGGCATACACTCGACGACCAGCGCGAAACACTGCAGATGCGTGGGATGCGAACAGAGCAGGTTTCGACCGGTATTGCAGATGCAGTGCTCTTTGACCGGCGTTTCTGGATTTTACGTCCGCTTCTTTTTTCCACCCGGGCGGATATCCGCGCTTTCCTGAAAGAGCGGGGCGTGCCGTGGATCGACGATCCCAGCAACGAGGATATAACGTACGAGCGCGTGCGGATCCGCCGGCAGCATTCGGCCGATGTAGGCATGGAGAAGGATATCAGCGCGGCCTGGGAGGAGCGGCTGGCACTGTCGTCCAGAGGAGCCGAATGGCTGGATCGCCATTTCCGGCTTCACGGTGGCCTGCTCGGGCAGGTAATGCCTGACGGGTTGCGGCTGGATCGCGCAGTCCTCGATTATGCACTAGCCCGTCTGGCAGCCGTTTTCGGTGGTCAGCCGTTTGCGCCGGGGAGGGGGCATATGGAGCGTATCCTTGCATTTGCCACCGGCAGCAAGCCGGGACGCATGACCGCCGGCAGGGTCGTGTTCGATCTGCGGCATGACGGGCTCTATCTGGCGCGCGAGAGCCGGGGGATATCGCCGCTGGCATTGCGGCCGGGCGAGGCCGGGGTTTGGGATGGCAGGTTTTATGCGCGCAATGGGTCGGCCGCATCAATTGAAATCCAAGCCGCTGCTGCACACGCGCAAGACACATCACGCTTTCTTGAGCCAATCACCGCGCAGACGCGCGGTGATTGGATTCCGGTGATGAGCACAGAGTGTATGCAGCGCTTTCCCAAGAGCGCATGGAAGCGCGCTATCGCTTCGGCGCCGGTGTTATCCGCCGAAGAGAGCCTTTTATCTGAGGAAACCGCCCGCATGGTCGAACTAACACCCTATTTCGCACCCTTCGACCGCTTTTTGACACGATTTGACTTCATCTTTGCCAATAGGCTTTCGGCGGTTTTCGCGACGGCGCCCTATGCGAGGCTGCCTTTAAGAAGTATTGACGGAAAAACCATCTGACTTGGGGGATCGCCTTGGCAACGGCACGGCGCAACCCTATGTTAGAAACGAATAAGACGGTCGCCATGAGGCGGCTGTTCCATGCTGGGGAGTTCAATGAACCCTAACTTACGTAATTTCGCCTTGTGGGCGATCATAGCGCTTCTGCTGATCGCCCTTTTCAGTATGTTTCAGACGGCGCCGGCGCAGACGGGCTCCCGCGAAATCCCTTATTCGCAGTTTCTGCGTGAGGTCGATGCGGGCCGCGTGAAGGATGTCGTGGTGACGGGCAACCGTCTCTCCGGAAGCTATGTTGAAAATGGCACCACCTTCCAGACCTATTCACCGGTGATCGACGACAGTCTGCTCGATCGCCTGCAGTCGAAGAATGTCCTTGTTTCCGCCCGTCCTGAAACGGACGGCTCTTCGGGTTTCCTCAGCTATCTCGGCACGCTTTTGCCGATGCTTCTGATTCTCGGCGTCTGGCTGTTCTTCATGCGGCAGATGCAAGGCGGCTCACGCGGCGCAATGGGCTTCGGCAAGTCCAAGGCCAAGCTTTTGACTGAAGCGCATGGCCGCGTGACTTTCGAAGACGTCGCCGGTGTCGACGAGGCCAAGCAGGATCTCGAGGAAATCGTCGAATTCCTGCGTGATCCGCAGAAGTTCCAGCGTCTTGGCGGCAAGATCCCGCGCGGCGTGCTGCTCGTCGGCCCTCCGGGCACCGGCAAGACGCTGCTCGCCCGATCGGTCGCCGGCGAAGCCAATGTGCCCTTCTTCACCATTTCGGGCTCCGACTTCGTCGAAATGTTCGTCGGCGTCGGCGCAAGCCGCGTGCGCGATATGTTCGAGCAGGCGAAGAAGAATGCGCCCTGCATCATCTTCATCGACGAAATCGATGCCGTCGGCCGCCATCGCGGCGCCGGTCTCGGCGGCGGCAATGACGAACGCGAGCAGACGCTGAACCAGCTGCTGGTCGAAATGGACGGCTTCGAGGCGAATGAAGGCGTGATCCTGATCGCCGCCACCAACCGCCCCGACGTGCTCGATCCTGCGCTGCTGCGTCCCGGCCGTTTCGACCGTCAGGTCGTCGTGCCGAACCCCGACATCGTCGGCCGCGAGCGTATCCTCAAGGTGCATGCGCGCAACGTTCCGCTGGCGCCGAATGTCGATCTCAAGATTCTCGCCCGCGGCACGCCCGGTTTCTCCGGCGCCGACCTGATGAACCTTGTCAACGAAGCCGCCCTGATGGCCGCCCGCCGCAATAAGCGCGTCGTCACCATGCAGGAATTCGAAGACGCCAAAGATAAGATCATGATGGGCGCCGAGCGCCGTTCTTCGGCGATGACCGAGGCGGAAAAGAAGCTCACCGCTTACCATGAGGCCGGTCACGCCATCACCGCGCTCAATGTCGCCGTCGCCGATCCGTTGCACAAGGCGACGATCATTCCGCGCGGCCGTGCGCTCGGCATGGTCATGCAGCTTCCCGAGGGCGATCGCTACTCGATGAGCTACAAGTGGATGGTCTCGCGTCTTTGCATCATGATGGGTGGCCGCGTTGCCGAGGAGCTCACCTTCGGCAAAGAGAACATCACGTCGGGTGCCTCTTCCGACATCGAGCAGGCGACCAAGCTTGCCCGCGCCATGGTCACGCAGTGGGGCTTCTCCGACCAGCTCGGTCAGGTCGCCTATGGCGAGAACCAGCAGGAGGTCTTCCTCGGCCATTCGGTTTCGCAGTCGAAGAATGTTTCGGAAGCAACCGCGCAGAAGATCGACAACGAAGTGCGCCGCCTGATCGACGAAGCCTATACCCAGGCCCGCACGATCCTGACGGAAAAGCACGACGAATTCGTCGCTCTTGCCGAAGGTCTGCTCGAATACGAGACGCTGACCGGCGAAGAGATCAAGGCGCTGATCCGCGGTGAAAAGCCTTCTCGCGATCTCGGTGATGATTCGCCGCCGMGCCGCGGCTCGGCCGTTCCGAAGGCCGGCGCACGGCCAGCCACCAAGGGTGACGAGCCCGAAGGCGGCCTCGAACCGCAGCCGCATTGAACAGCGGCACCAATCCGAACAAGGCCGGATTTCCGAAGTGGGGGATCCGGCCTTTTCTATTGGTAACGGGATATAATCATTTTTCTTGCTAATTTACGTGCTGATCGCCGCATTTTGTGGCATTCCGCTGAATTGAGGCAAGCATGAATCACGCTCGTGGATTGACGACGTTCCACTGAAGCCGGATTCGCTTGGAACGGTGCGCTGCCTTGAATGGCGCGCGGAAAGCGCAGGAGTGCAGATGAAAAGACGCTATTTCGGTACGGACGGCATTCGTGGCCAATCCAACGTCTTCCCGATGACGCCGGATCTCGCCATGCGGGTCGGCATTGCCGCCGGCACGATCTTCCGCCGTGGCAACCATCGCCATCGCGTCGTTATCGGCAAGGATACGCGCCTTTCCGGCTATATGCTTGAGAACGCCATGGTCGCGGGCTTCACGGCTGCCGGCCTCGACGCCTTCATTCTGGGCCCGATCCCGACACCAGCTGTTGCCATGCTGACGCGCTCGCTGCGCGCCGATCTCGGCGTGATGATCTCGGCGTCGCACAATCCTTACGAGGATAACGGCATCAAGCTCTTCGGCCCTGACGGTTACAAGCTGTCCGACGACATCGAGGCCGAGATCGAGGATCTTCTCGAAAAGGATCTGAATGCGCAGCTTGCCAAATCCGATGATATCGGCCGCGCCAAGCGCGTCGACGGGGTGCATGACCGCTATATCGAACATGCCAAGCGCACGCTGCCGCGCGACGTGACGCTGCAGGGTCTGAGGATCGCGATCGATTGCGCCAATGGTGCTGCCTACAAGGTGGCACCCGCCGTGCTCTGGGAGCTCGGCGCCGAGGTCGTCACAATCGGCAACGAGCCGAACGGCACCAACATCAATCTCAATTGCGGCTCCACCAGCCCCGTCGCGCTGCAGAAGAAGGTCGACGAGGTGCGCGCCGATATCGGCATAGCGCTCGATGGCGATGCCGACCGCGTCATCATCGTCGATGAAAACGGCTCGATCGTCGACGGCGACCAGCTGATGGCCGTTATCGCCGAGAGCTGGGCCGAGAGCCAGCAACTGCGCGGCAACGGTATCGTCGCCACCGTCATGTCCAATCTCGGCCTCGAGCGCTTCCTCGACGAGCGCGGCATGGCGCTTGCCCGCACGCGGGTCGGTGACCGCTACGTGGTCGAGCATATGCGCCAGCACAATTACAATGTCGGCGGCGAGCAGTCCGGCCATATCGTGCTTTCGGATTACGGCACGACCGGCGACGGTCTCGTCGCGGCGCTGCAGATCCTGGCCGCGGTCAAGCGCACCGGCCGGACCGTCAGCGAGGTCTGCCGTCGCTTCGAGCCGGTACCGCAGCTCCTGCGCAATGTCCGCATCAGTGGCGGCAAGCCGCTGGAGGATATCCAGGTGCAGAAGGCGATCGCCGATGCCGAAGCCGAACTGGCCAGGAACGGCCGCCTCGTCATCCGCCCCTCGGGCACCGAGCCGCTGATCCGCGTCATGGCCGAGGGCGACGACCGCGCCCAGATCGAGCGCATCGTTAACGAGCTGATCGGCACGATCTCGAACGTCCGGACCGCCGCCTGATTTTTTAGGGACGAAATTTCAAAAGTCGGTACGTAGGTGCCGGCTTTTTCGCTGTTGGCGCCTTTGGTTCGAAGATCCGCTCCGGACGGACTTCCCGCCGAAACCTTTCCGCCCTTCCGAAGACAACATGTCAGTGACTTGCCAGCTTGCTTCCGGTAGGGAGCAAGCGTCGGCAACTGCACCATGTCGGGCGCGGTGAGCACTGAGGCGGCGTCCGCGGAGATCTGCCGATATCTTTGGCGACAGCGCTGTCAACCTCCACACGCGGATGCTACACGGCGGCGTTTGCATTCAAAGGAAATATCATGAAAAAATTGGTGCGCCTGCTGCTGACGATCGCTCTCGTATTCGTCGTCTTTATTGGTTTCCGGTGGTATCGCTACATCAGCAACACCGACAGCCCTTACGATGAAATCGGCATCACGCTCAACAATGCCATGCCAGGCCCGATCAATGCCTGGGGCTGTGCCCAGCTGAAAACGACCTTTGGCACCTCCTTGCCACCGTACGGCTGCGCCGCCGAAAACGCGACGCAATGGAAGTAACAGCAGGATTCGCCGAGTGGAGCAGCCGATCCATCTGACGGCGAAGGTAATCGACTTAACCATTTGACAGCAGCGGACTTCATGGCGTTGCAGCTGGCGGTCTTCGGCAAGTGCGGCGGCTGCCAGCCTTCGGCCGACCTTCACCATGTCGAGGAACTTGCTGCCAATCTTTCTCTTAACGTTTCTTCCTATTTATAGTTAAGCAGCTTTTAACGTTTCCCATTCATTATCCATACGAAGCGTACCAGATTGGCAGCGACTGAGCCTGCCGACGCAACGGATTTTGGAGTGGGATCCATGAAAAGAAGCTTGTCCGGCATCTTCGCCGCATTGTTGATCGCGACAAACGCCTATTCCGCGGACCTCGCCCCTGCCGAGCCTATCCCGGAGCAGCCGCCTGAGGTGACGGTCACCGAAGCGACCGGCTGGTACCTGCGCGGCGATGTCGGCTATGCCTTCACCGATCTGCGCGGCGCCCGCTATTTCCAGGGCAGCAACGCAACGGAAGTCGATTTCGACGACGCCGATCTGGATGATGCATGGACCATCGGCGGCGGTGTCGGTTATCAGATCAACAGCTATCTGCGCACCGATCTGACCTTCGACTATCTCACCCAGGCGGATTTCAAGGGCTCGACAGTCGGGCAGTGCGGCTTTCCTCTGGTGGACTGCACCTCGAGCGACCGCTCCTCGCTGACAGCCTATACGCTGCTCGCCAACGCCTATGTCGATCTCGGCACCTACGGCTACGTCACGCCTTATGTCGGCGCCGGTATCGGTGGTTCCTATGTGAAATGGAAGAACCTGCGCAACGTCGCCTGCGCCGATGACGGCAGCTTCTGCGACGACCAGGTCACCCACGGCGGCAAGGGCAACTGGCGCTTCACCTACGCCCTCATGGCCGGCGCTTCGATCGACGTGACCTGCAACATCAAGGCCGATGTCGGCTACCGTTACCTGCATATCGATGGCGGCAACATGTTCGGCTATGCCGAAAATGGCGGCCCGGGCCGCGACAAGGGTCTCAGCGCCCACGAAGCTCGCGTCGGCGCCCGTTATCTCTTCGGCGGCTGCGCCCAGGCGAGCTATGAACCACCGCCGGAAATCCCACTGCAGCAGCCTGTCTACAAGTAAATTTGATCGCCTGACACCAGAAGCCGCCCCCAACCGGGCGGCTTTTTGCATTGTGGCCGCCCTACCGCCCTGCGTCAAAATATGTTCCGCCCGCGACACTTCGATCTTGACTATGACGTGTCGGATCCATACACACGGCGGCGGGACACCCTTCCCCAACGAAGGGCTTTCTATCTGAGAGGATAGCATCATGGCGAAGACCGCAAAGCCGGACATCCGTCCGCACAATACCCATTTCTCTTCTGGCCCTTGCTCGAAGCGCCCCGGTTGGTCGCTCGAAGCCCTTTCCGACGCGGCCCTTGGCCGTTCGCACCGCGCGAAGGTCGGCAAGGCCAAGCTCAAGCAGGCCATCGACCTTACCCGTGAAATTCTTGAAGTGCCGGCGGATTACCGCATCGGCATCGTTCCGGCGTCCGACACCGGGGCCGTCGAAATGGCGCTCTGGTCGCTGCTCGGCGAACGTGGCGTCGACATGCTCGCCTGGGAAAGCTTCGGCGCCGGCTGGGTCACCGATGTCGTCAAGCAGCTGAAGCTCAAGGATGTGCGCAAGCTCGAAGCCGGTTACGGCGAGCTTCCCGATCTCTCCGCCGTCGATTTCGACCGCGACGTCGTCTTCACCTGGAACGGCACAACCTCGGGCGTGCGCGTTCCGAATGCCGATTTCATCCCGGCCGACCGCAAGGGCCTGACGATCTGCGACGCCACTTCGGCGGCTTTCGCACAGGAACTCGATTTCGCCAAGCTCGATGTCGTCACCTTCTCCTGGCAGAAGGTTCTGGGCGGCGAGGGTGCGCACGGCGTCATCATTCTTTCGCCGCGCGCCGTCGAGCGTCTGGTCACCTACACGCCGGCCTGGCCGCTGCCGAAAATCTTCCGCATGACCTCGGGCGGCAAGCTGACGGAAGGCATCTTCCAGGGCGAGACGATCAACACGCCGTCGATGCTCTGCGTCGAGGACTATATCGATGCGCTTGTCTGGGCCAAGCAACTCGGCGGCCTCAAGGGGCTGATCGCGCGTGCCGATGCCAATGCCAAGGTCATAAACGACTTCGTTGAGGCAAACGACTGGATCGCCAATCTCGCCGTCAAGGCGGAAACGGCCTCCAACACCTCCGTTTGCCTGAAGATCGTCGACAAGGACATCGCAGCCCTCGATGACGACGGCCAGGCGAATTTCGCCAAGGGTCTGGTCGGCCTCCTGGAAAAGGAAGGTGTCGCCTATGACGTCGGCCATTACCGCGACGCGCCGTCCGGCCTGCGCATCTGGGCCGGCGCCACGATCGAGGCATCCGACATGCAGAAGCTGATGCCCTGGCTTTCCTGGGCCTTCGAGACGCAGAAGGCGCAGCTTAATCAGGCTGCCGCCTGAGGTGATCGCATCCGGCTCCGCCATAGGGCGGAGCCCAGCATTCCTGATTCATTCATCGCTGAACACTTTTGAAGGAGGCCCTCATGGCACCTCGCGTTCTCGTATCCGACGAATTGTCGGAAACCGCCGTCCAGATCTTCCGCGACCGCGGCGTCGAAGTCGATTTCGAACCGCAGCTCGGCAAGGACAAAGACCGTCTGCTCGAAGTCATCGGCAAGTATGATGGCCTGGCCATCCGCTCTGCCACCAAGGTGACGGAAAAGATCATTGAGGGGGCGACGAACCTCAAGGTCGTCGGCCGTGCCGGCATCGGCGTCGACAATGTCGATATCCCGGCCGCCTCGCGCCGCGGGATCATCGTCATGAACACCCCCTTCGGCAACTCGATCACGACAGCCGAACACGCGATCGCGCTGATGTTCGCCGTCGCCCGCCAGCTTCCGGCAGCCGATACCTCGACGCAGGCCGGCAAGTGGGAGAAGTCGAAGTTCATGGGCGTCGAGATCACCGGCAAGACGCTCGGCGTCATCGGCGCCGGCAATATCGGCTCGATCGTCTGTGCCCGCGCTATCGGCCTGAAGATGCACGTCGTCGCTTACGATCCGTTCCTGTCCAAGGAGCGCGCCGAGGAGATGGGCGTCACCAAAGTCGAACTTGAAGAGCTTTTCGCCCGGGCCGATTTCATCACGCTGCATGTGCCGATGACCGACAAGACGCGCGGCATCCTCAACAAGGAAGCGCTGGCAAAGACCAAGCCCGGCGTGCGCATCATCAACTGCGCCCGCGGTGGCCTGGTCGATGAGGCAGCGCTTGCCGAAGCAATCAAGTCGGGCCATGTCGCGGGTGCCGCCTTCGACGTGTTCGAGGTCGAGCCCGCCAAGGAAAGCCCGCTCTTCGGCCTGCCGAACGTCGTCTGCACGCCGCATCTCGGCGCCTCGACGACCGAGGCGCAAGAGAACGTCGCTTTGCAGGTGGCCGAACAGATGGCGGATTACCTCGTCAATGGTGCGGTCTCCAACGCTATCAACATGCCGTCGATCACGGCCGAGGAAGCGCCGATCCTGAAGCCCTTCATCCGCCTTGCCGATGTTCTCGGCGCCTTCGTCGGCCAGGTCACCGAAGAGCCGATCAAGGAAATCGAAATCCTCTATGACGGCATCACTGCCAACATGAACACGCGGGCGCTGACGAGTGCTGTGCTCGCCGGCCTCATCCGTCCGCAGGTCGCCGACGTCAACATGGTTTCGGCGCCGATCATGATCAAGGAAAAGGGCATCGTGCTTTCCGAGGTCAAGCGCGACAAAACCGGCGTCTTCGACGGCTACATCAAGTTGACGGTCACGACCGAAAGCATGACGCGCTCGGTCGCCGGCACGGTGTTTTCGGACGGCAAGCCGCGCTTCATCCAGATCAAGGGTATCAACCTCGATGCCGATGTCGGCTCGCACATGATTTACATCACCAATACCGACGTTCCCGGCATGATCGGCTTCATCGGCACGACGCTTGGTGCTGCCGGCGTCAACATCGCCAACTTCCAGCTCGGCCGGGACAAGCAGGGCGGCGACGCCATCGCGCTGCTCTATGTCGACGGCAAGGTTGATGACGCCGTGCTTGCTGAGTTGACCGCCCACCAGGCGGTTCGCCAGGCAAAGCCGCTGACCTTCAATATCGACTGAGTTTTTCCTCCCGAGGAAATGAAAAACCCGGCGCTGGAAACGGCGCCGGGTTTTTTCGTGTCAGGAACCGATGAATCTTAAAGCGCGTCGCGCTTTAAATCTTTTTTTGATGCATGTCGTGGTCCCAAAACCGATGCACACTTTTGGGCGGCATGCATTAGTGGTGCCGGCGTTTGCGGCGGAGGATTTTGCCGAAACGGGCGACATCGTCTTCAGCCTTCGTGCGGTGAAGGAAGGCGAGCCTGCTGTCGTCGAGGCCCTGAAAGAATTCGTCCCAGGAAATCTCTTCCGGTTCCGAGGAAAAATCGACGCGGACGGTTTCGCTGTCCGGTGCGTTCTCGATTCGGGCGGGATGGCCTCCGCGCGCCTCGATCCAATGTCTGATTCTGCTGTAGTCCGTCGTCGTGCCGAACCTGCCCATGAAACCCTCCTCAGCAATTCGAATGCGACATCGATCACCCGCAACGCACGATCGACGGAATTGTTCCAGGACGCCAAAATTATTTTATCGAGAGCCGAGATCGTGACAGCAGGCCGCCGCTTTGCACATTCTGAAGGCGGAAGCCTAAAGTTTAACCCTAAGTATGATTCTGATTTTATTTAACTTTTCTCGGTATATCTCTGGCATCGGCATCAACCGCACGCGAATTTCCATGGCCCCCTTGCAGAAGACCGAGCAGACCGAAGCATTAAACGACGACTTCCGGTCATTGTTTGCAACGCATCCCTCGCCGATGTGGGTCTATGATCCGGCATCGCTGCGCTTTCTTATCGTCAACGAGGCGGCGGCAGCACTTTACGGCTACGGCGCGGACGAATACCGGCGCATGACGGTTCTGGATATCCGCCCTGAGCATGAGCGGGAACGGATGGTCGACGCCGTCAGCGGCCGTACCGACATGGAAAAGGCGGAGCGTTGGGTTCACCTCAAGGCGAGCGGCGAGACCTTCGAAGTGCTGACCTATGGCCGAGAAGTGCGTTTCGAGGGCCGAGCGGCAATCCTGGCGATCGTGCAGGACCGCACCGAGGTCAATGCCGCCAGACGCCAGATCAGCGATACGCGCTCGCTTCTCGACAGCATCGTCGACAACCTGCCAGTCGGCGTCTTCGTCAAGGACATGGAAGCGGACGGGCTTTACGTTCTCTTCAACGAGGCCTGCGGCGACATTGTGGGCATGAGGGCGGAGCACGTGGTCGGCCGAACCGACCGGGCGCTGTTTCCCCCCAGTCAGACAGACGCCTTCCGCGAGCAGGATCGCCGGGCCTTCGAAGCCAATACGGCGATCAGCTTCGAGGAGAGCATGCTGCGCGCCGATGGTGTGCCGCGCCTCCTGCGCACCGTCAAGCGCGCCCTGCCGACGCCGGAGGGCCAAGCGCCGCGTTATCTGCTCGGCATCTCGCAGGACGTGACGGAGGAGCGCTCCGTCGAGGCAAAGCTTGCCCATCTCGCCATGCATGATCCGCTCACCGGCCTGCCGAACCGGGCGGCATTTTCCAAGCATATCAACCGGCGGGCGGTCGAGGCGACCGCCGACAGCCCGATCGCATTGCTTTATATCGACGTCGATCACTTCAAGCATATCAACGACAGCAAGGGACATGCCGCTGGCGACGCGCTGCTTTGCCAAGTATCGGGGCGGCTGCTGCAGCTGTCGGAGGAGGGCGATCTCGTCGCCCGCCTCGGCGGCGACGAATTCGCCGTCGTACTGGAGCTCGACGAGCCGGAGCGGGCCGGGCGTTTTGCGCAACGGCTGCTCAAGGCGCTGAGCCGTGCCTTCGATCTCGACGGCGCCCGGGAGCATGTCACCTGCAGCATCGGCATCGCCTTGGCACCGGATCATGCCGGCGACGCGGACGTGCTGATGCGGCATGCGGATCTGGCGCTCTATGCCGCCAAGGAGAGCGGGCGGTCGACCTATCGCTTCTACGAGGCGGAGATGCGGCTTGCAGCCGAGCGCCGGCACGTGATGACCGCCGAACTGTGGGAGGCGCTGGAGAAGCGCCAGTTCGAACTGCACTACCAGCCGATCGTGCAGCTCGACAATGACGGCATCGGCGGCTTCGAGGCGCTGATCCGCTGGCGCCATCCCAAGCGCGGGCTGGTGGCGCCGATGGAATTCATTCCGCTCGCCGAGGAGACCGGCCTCATCGTGCCGATCGGCGACTGGGTGATCCGGGAAGCCTGCCGCGCGGCCGCCGGTTGGCCCGCGCATCTGAGGATCGCCGTTAATCTCTCCGTCAGCCAGTTTCGGCATGCGAGCCTGCTTTCGACCGTGGTCGCGGCGCTCGACGAGACGGGCCTCAATGCCGACCGGCTTGAAATCGAAATCACCGAGTCCGTATTCCTGACTGATGCCGACCAAAGCCTGCCGCGGCTGCGCGCATTGAAGGAGCTCGGTGTTCGCATCGCCATCGACGATTTCGGCACCGGTTATTCGTCGCTGAGCTATCTCAGGTCCTTCCCCTTCGACAAGATCAAGCTCGACCGCAGCTTCGTTTCGGGCATTGAGACGGATGCCGGCAATCTCGCCATCGTGCGCGCCGTCGTCGGCATCGGTTCCGGCTTCAACGCGACGACGCTGGCCGAAGGGATCGAGACAGAAGAGCAGTTGCAGAAGCTGCGCGCCGAAGGTTTCAGTGAGGTGCAGGGCTATCTGCTCGGCCGGCCGATGCCGCAGCACGAGGCAGAGGCGCTGATCCACGGCCGCGCTCTGAAGGCGGCTTCGTCACGCAGATAGAGTCGTTTAAGCGACAGCTGGGAGTGGGGTCCGAGGAAATGCGTGCCGCCGGATGCCATCAAGCATTCGTCATTTTGAGAAAGGTGGGCGAAGCCGCATAATTGTCGTGGGCTGGAAAGGAGGATGTTTATGAAACGCTTTTCATTCTCGATGATCGGACTGGCGCTCGTAACCGCCATCATCGCCAATCCGGGCATTGCATTCGCCTGCAACAAGCTGATCGGCACCTGAGCCGCACCCCCCGCTTCCAAGGCGCGGCTTTGGCTGCGCCTTCTCTTCACGCGGGAATGCGAAAAATCGGTGCCCGAAGGCTGCCCCTTGCGCCCAAGGACAATCCTTTCTATATCGGTGCCTCATCGAAAGACGGCGGCCGATCCCGCCGGAGATCAGCAATCCGCCGCAATTGCAGCGCAAGGGCGGATCGTGACCGCGCAGAATTGGCACCATCGTTGAACACACTGGATTTTGACAAGAAGCCGGAAGAGACCCGTGTCGTCGTCGCCATGTCGGGCGGCGTCGATTCATCCGTTGTCGCTGGCCTTCTCAAACAGCAGGGTTACGACGTTCTCGGCATTACGCTGCAGCTTTACGATCATGGCGCCGCTGTTCACCGCGCCGGCTCCTGCTGCGCCGGCCAGGATATCGACGATGCGCGCCGCGTTTGCGAAACACTCGGCATCCCGCATTACGTGCTCGATTATGAAAAGCGATTTCGCGAGACCGTGATCAACCCCTTCGCCGAAAGCTATGTGGCGGGCGAAACGCCGATCCCTTGCGTTTCCTGCAACCAGACCGTCAAATTCGCCGATCTTCTGGCGACCGCCAAGGAGCTCGGTGCCGATGCACTGGCGACCGGCCACTATATCCGCTCGGGACCGAACCCTTCGCCCGAAAATCCCGGCCGCCGCGCGCTTTTCCGCCCTGCCGATGCCGACCGCGACCAGAGCTATTTCCTCTTCGCCACGACGCAGGAACAGATCGATTATCTCCGCTTTCCCCTGGGCGGCCTGCCGAAGGCCGAGACCCGCAGGCTCGCCGAAGAGATGGGCCTCGTCGTTGCCAAGAAGGCCGACAGCCAGGACATCTGCTTCGTGCCGCAGGGCAAATATTCCGACGTCATCACCAAGCTGAAGCCGAATGCGGCGCTCGCCGGCGAGATCGTCCATCTCGACGGCCGCGTGCTCGGCACCCATGAGGGCATTCTGCACTTCACGATCGGCCAGCGCCGCGGCATCGGCATCGCCACCGGCGAGCCGCTCTACGTCGTCTTTCTCGACGCCCGCTCGCGCCGCGTCATCGTCGGACCGAAGGAGGCGCTGGAAACGCACCGCGTCTACCTGCGCGACGTCAACTGGCTGGGCGACGAGACGCTTGCGGAAGCCGCCTCCGGCAAGGGCTTTGCCTGCTACGCCAAGGTCCGCTCGACACGGGCGCCGGCACCCGCCGTGCTGCATGTCGATGCAACAGGCACCTATGTCGATCTGACGGTCGGCGAGGCGGGCATCGCGCCCGGCCAGGCCTGCGCGCTTTATTCCGCCCCCGGCGACAACGCCCGCGTCTTCGGCGGCGGTTTCATCGAACGTTCCGAGCGCGAACCTTCGGCGGAAGCCTGCCTGAAGGCCCTCTTGGCCAGCCCGGTCGCCGCCTGAAACCGATAGGTAACGACGGCCGGCAAAGCCCACCGTTTTTCTCGATCATGCGCTTGACACAAAGCCGAAGCGCACCTTATAAGCCGCTCATCCCACGAACCGGCATCGCTTCGCGAGCGGGTATCGTTGACCAGTGGCGGAGTAGCTCAGTAGGTCAGAGCAGAGGAATCATAATCCTTGTGTCGGGGGTTCAAATCCCTCCTCCGCTACCATCTCCTTATTGCAGAATTAGCGATTTTTTCGGCTCGATTTTGAGCCGGTTCCTAAGGCCGTGGTAGCACATTGATCGCAGCGTCAAACGTCGCGGCGAGGGGACAAAAGCAGTTCGACCTCCTGCAGCATTTCCGCCAGCGCCGAGGACAGGCCTATCTGTAGAGCGTCAAAAGCAATACAGGCATCTTCGTCGCCCAAAGGTGGGATGCGACAGCGATAATAATAGCCCATACGGCAAGCGAGAACATGACCGCCGCTAACCTCATCCCGACTGGTTGCATCATTTCCTCCATCCCAGCATAACCGTGCCTCCTCGCACGATCCCATGCTAGCAAGACGCAACCCGGTCAGCTATCGCAAGATATTGGTATCAGATAGCCACAGCAGAGAGCGCTTGGCGAAGATGCAAAGATTTCGGCGATACGACGCCCCTTTCCCCCTCCGTCAAACGATGAAATGAAAGTTGTCGTATCGCGCGCCATAATAATCCGGGCCGCTCGTCTCTGTGATGACGGGCTCCGTGTCGAGCACGAGATAGTCGATGTCGCCGTAGGCGCTGAGATCGATCACTTGCGGGTCATGAATGCTGTCGGCGGTGACGTTGACCGTGACCAAGAATACGGTATCGCCGTTCAGCTTACCTTCGATCGTCAGAACGTTGTCATAGTCCGATGTGCCGTTTGCGACACTGAATTGCTCGATCTGAAAGTGACCGCCATCGGCGGCTTGGATGGGTGTCCAGAACACGCCGCCTGACAGATAATGGTTGCCGTCGGCTTCCTTCTGTACCGTTGCGTCGTCACCATCGTGCCAAGCACCCCAATCAAAGCCCTTGTAGCCCGTCGGGAAGTCGTATTTGCCGACATCCTCGAAATTGACGAATACGTCGCCATGTTCCGGCAAGTCGACCGCGATGTTGAGCAAGCCGAAATCGGTGGCGCCTTTGCCATCCGAGATCTTGAAGTTGAACTGGTCGACGAGTTGGTCTCCCGGGCCGAGCGCTGATACCACCGGGTTGGAATGATCGAGTTCATACGTGTAGTTGCCGTTGGAATAGACGGTCAGCGTGCCGTATTTTCCCTCGACTGTGGTGGTCGTGGCGGGCCCGTTCGGATCGGCCGGTTGCGGAATGCGTTGTCCATTGACGAAGTTGAGACGCACCTGATCTCCGTCGGCATCCACCGAACTGGTATTGTCCAGGATGTTGCCGTCGATCGGGTTGTCGATGTTGAAAATAGGCTGGTATACATCACCTGCGACCGGCTTGTGGTTTGCCATTTCTACCTCCCGTGTGATTTTCTGCTCGACTATGCAACCCTATCGGGTATCTGGCAACCAAAATTGAGGGAGCGTCAGAGCAATTCCGCCCGTCAACGCCACACATTCCGGTCGATTACAGCTCAACCGCACAAGTAGAGGGAGCGGCATAAACGTCGATCCTGATTATGAACCAGGATTTACGTCTGATCTTACGTTGCTGCCGCTTCATCGATCATGGTGTTTCTCGCCTTTTCAGGCGATCCATCAATTCGGCCAGCGGAAAACTTTCAGGCAGGATAACAATGACAGGTCAATCATGACGTCGTCATGACGATATACTGCATGAATTGCTCGGCGCGCCAAGAGCAATCTTGAAGGCGAAAGGGGAGCAATTAGCAGAGCCCGAGCTTCTGCCGATCACCCCATCAATGCAGGCCGCCGACCCCGAGCAGGCTCTCGACAGCCTCGTGATCGCTGGTGAGGCTCTGCGGCGTTCCGGTCCAGGCCAGTCTGCCGCGTTCGAGAATGACGACCTGATCGGCGAAATCGAGCGCGCTCTGGATGCGCTGTTCGACCAGCACGATGGTCATGTCTCCTGTCTTGGCGAGGTCGGCGAAGGCAGCCATCAATTCCTCGCAGATAACGGGCGCAAGGCCCTCCAGCGGTTCGTCGAGCAACAGGACGGAAGGGCGGCCGAGAATGGTGCGGGCCGTGGAGAGCATCTGCTGCTCGCCGCCGGAGAGCTGGCTGCCGAGATTGCGGCGGCGCTCCTTCAGGCGCGGGAACATCGCATAGGCTTCCTCCAGCGCCGTCTTCGGTCGCGCCTTCAAGCCAACGAAAAGGTTTTCTTCGACTGTCAGCGTTGGGAAGATGCAGCGTGCCTGCGGCACATATCCGAGGCCCTTATGCGCGCGCGTGGCGCTCGGTGCTGCGCTGACATCCGAACCGCCGAGGCGGATGCTGCCCTCGTATCGCCTGGTCTGGCCGGCAAGCGTTGCGAGCAGCGTGGTCTTGCCCATGCCGTTGCGGCCGAGCACGGCAAGCCGGGCGCCTGCCGGCACGGAGAAGGAAATGCCTTCGAGCACTCTTGTTGGCCCATATCCGGCCGACAGATTTTCGACCTCAAGCGATATGGCTGGCATTGGCATAGCTCCCGAGATAGGCCTCGCGCACGCGCGCATCCTTGGTGACGTCTTGAGGCAGGCCGTCGAAGATGATCGCGCCTGATGCAAGCACGATGACGCGTTTGGCAAAACGGAAGACGAGGTCCATGTCGTGTTCGATCATCAGCACGGCGAGATCGGCAGGCAGATCGGCCAGCGCCTGCTCGATGCGGCCGGTATCGCTTTGCGGCACGCCGGCTGCCGGCTCGTCGAGCAGCAGCACCTTCGGCTTCAGCGCCAGCGCTACGGCGATCTCGAGAAGCCGCTGCTGGCCATAGGCGATCTCGCTGACCTTGCGATGCATCAGGAAAGCCAGTCCGAGCTTTCCAAGGAGATCGTCGACCTCTGCCATGACATCGGGCATACGCAGGAAATTGCCGAACATGCGCCCGGTCTTCCCGTCGCGTTGAAGGACGGCAAGTCCCACATGTTCGGCCGGCGTCATGTCCTGGAAGAGCCGCGTCACCTGAAAGGAGCGGACAAGGCCGCGTCTGACCCTGCCGATCGCGTTGACCTTCGTCACCACCTCGCCGCCGAGGCGAACCTCGCCGGAATCGGGAGAGAGATTACCGGTCACGAGGTTGACGAAGGTGGTCTTGCCGGCGCCGTTCGGGCCGATCAACGCGATGCGATCGCCTGGGGACATCGTGAGCGAGACATCATTGGTGACGGCAAGGCCGCCGAAGGCTTTCTTGAGATTGGCGACTTCGAAGACCGGGCTCATGAGCGTTGCTCCCTGCGGCGGCTAACGAAGGCTGCTGATGTGCCATAGAGACCTTTCGGCGCAATGAGCACGACGGCGATCAGCAGCGCGCCGACCATGGTCAGCCAATGGAAGGGATTGGCGGCGGAGACATAGTCCTCGAAGAGCATGAAGATGACAGTGCCGGAGAGCGCCCCGAAGAGAGAACCGGTTCCGCCGAGCACCAGCATAACAAGCGCTTCGGCCGACTGCGTGAAAGACAGGCTGTCGAGGCCGACGACCTGTGTCGAAATCGCATTCAAGGCGCCGCCGACACCGGCAACGGCGCCGGAGATCGCGTACATCCTGATCAGAGCGGCCTTCGGCGAAGCGCCCATGGCGCGGATGCGCAGCGGATCCTGCTTGATGGCGTGGCAGAGCATGCCGAAGGGCGAGCGGACCAGGAATCGTAGCAGCACAAAGACGATCAGCAGCAGCGCCATTCCGAAGAAGAAGGCGGTGTGACCGTAAAGATCGAATTCGAAGAGGCCGAAGACCGGGTCCGGCGCGATGCCGGAAAGTCCATCGCTGCCGCCTGTCCAAGACGAGGCCTTGTTGGCGAATTCATGGAAGAGGTTGATCAGGGCAATCGACAGCACCAGCTGCGGCAATCCATGTGCACGCAGGATGATGGCGCCGCAGAGCAGCCCGGCAAGCGCGCCGCCTGTGATGCCGGCCAGCATCATCAGCAGCGGGTCATTGATGCCGTAATGCGCCGACAGGATCCCGGCGGCATAGGCGCCGGAGCCGAAAAGTGCGGCATGGCCGAGCGTTGCGACGCCGCAATAACCGGTCACCAGATCGAGCGACAGGACGAGCAGCGCGATCGTGATCATCCGTGTCAAAAGGGCGAGATTGTCGGGGAAGGCAAAATAGCCGATCGCGGCAATGGCTATGATGACCGCTATTCCGGCGAGATCGCGGCTGATGAATCCGCGCCGATGCTGGAGACGTTGGTTTTCGTCGTTCATGACAAGCGCCATCTTATTTCGCCCTTCCGGCAAGGCCGCGTGGGAAGACGCAGATGATTGCGATCACGGCGAGATAGAAGAAGAATTCGCCGAATTCCGGCATCAGATACCGCCCGGTCGTATCGATCGCGCCCAGCAGCAGACAGGCAATCAGCGCGCCCGGAATGGAACCCGCGCCGCCGACGGAGACGACGACCAGGAAGGTGACCATGTAGCGCAGCGCATAATAGGGTTCGACGGGCAGGAGTTCGGCGCCGACCACGCCACCGAAGGCGGCAAGCCCGACGGCAACGGCAAAGCTCACCGCATAGATGATCTCGGTGCGCACGCCGAGTGCCGCAGCCATTGCCGCATCATCGACGGAGGCGCGCAGCTTGACGCCGAAGCTGGTCCTGTCGATCGCGAACCAGAGGGCGAGCGCCACAGCCAGGCCGCAGAGGATGACGAAAAGCCGGTGAACGGGAATGGTGCGGAAGCCGAGATCGGCCGATCCCTGCAGCGCACCGGCAAGCGGTATGGTCTTCAGCGTTGGCCCCATCATATAATTGGCGATGCCGATGACGCAGAAGGTGATGCCGATCGTCATCAGCACCTGGGTCAGTTCCGGCGCGCCATAGATCCGGCGGAAGAGAAAACGCTCGATCGGAATGGCGACGATGATGGTGATGACAACGGCGGCGATGACTGCCGTGGCATAACCAAGGCCGAGGTCGCGGGCGACATAGGAGGCGATATAGCCGCCGATCATCGCGAAAGCGCCGTGAGCGAGGTTAACGACACGCATCAGCCCCATGGTCACCGAAAGGCCGATCGATATGACGAAGAGCACCATGCCATAGGCAAAGGCATCGACGGCTATGCTGAAGACTGTCTGCATGGGGATACCTTGCTTCGATGCGACGGGCTCGACGCCTTCGGGCAGCTCCGGAGAGATCGGAAGTCTGCCCGAAGCACTGCCCAAGCCCGTCGCATGCTGTGATGCTCGATGTTACTTGACGGCCGCCAGGCCCGGATCGCCCTGCTTCTCGAAGGTCTGGACTTCCTTGTTGATGTAGGTCCCGTCATCCGCCTTGGTGACTTCGCGCAGATAGATGTTCTGTGTGATGTGGCGGCTTTCGGGATCGATCGAAACCGGCCCGCGCGGGCTGGTCCAGGCAAGGCCCTTGACCGCATCGACGGCCTTTTCAGCATCCTGCTTGCCGCCCGTCGCCTCGATCATCTTGTAGATGACATACATGCCGTCATAGGAGCTGACCGCGGGGAAGGAGAGTTCGGCCTTGTTGCCGATCGCTTTGGTCGCCGCCTCGACGAAAGCCTTGTTCTCCGGAGAATCGTGCGACACGGCATAGTGGAAGGTCGTCTGGATGCCGAGTGCCGCATCGCCGAGCGCCGGCAGATCGGATTCCTGGGTCAGATCGCCCGGCGCGAAGAACTTGATGCCGGCCGTCTTCAGGCCATTGTCGTTGTAAGCCTTGACGAAGCCGAGTGTCGTCGGACCTGACGGCAGGAAGGCGAAGACGCCCTCAGCGCCGGAATCCTTGATGCGCTGCATGATCGGGCTGAAATCGTTGGTCGCAAGCGGCATGCGGATTGCCTCGACCACCTGACCTCCGGCCTTTTCGAAGCCGGCCTTGAAGGCATTCTCGGCGTCGATGCCGGGGCCGTAATCGCTGACGACCGAAATCACCTTCTTGACGCCGGCATCGAAGGCGACCTTGGCGATCGGCGTCGAGGTCTGCCAGGTGGTAAACGAGGTGCGGACGACAAGCGGGCTCTTGGTGACGATCGCCGAGGTGGCGGCGTTCATGATGACCATCGGCACGTTGCCCTGCTTCAGGATTGGCGTCACCGCCATCGCATCGGGGGTGAAATAGAAGCCGGCCAGATACTGGACCTTCTCCTTGACGATCAGTTCCTGCGCCAGGGCCTTGGATTGGGCGGGATCGGCCTGCGGCACGTCGCGATAGACGATCTCGACCGTGTCGCTGCCGACCTTGTTGCCGTTGACCGCCATATAGGCGTCGATGCCGGCCTTGAAGTTCTTGCCCTGCAGCGCGAACGGACCGGAGAACGGGCCGATGACGCCGACCTTGATGGTGTCTGCATAGGCCGTGCCGCTGAGCACGACGGCCGCAACGGCGGCCAGAAATAGCTTCTTCATTCTCTCTCTCCCTTTTTGGCGCACTCCCGCGCCGTATTCGCTAGCCGCCCAAAATTGAGCGTTAGCTTGTCATGCGAAATGGTGATGTAAAATGAAATAAATGCCGTAATCCATGACCTAGCGATTATGATTGTGCATCGAAGATGCGGAATTATCCTCGTCTCAGAATGGTAATCCCACATAATTCTCCGCGAGCGCCGTCGAGGCGGCGCGGGAATGGGTGAGATAGTCGAGCTCCGCCTCCTGGATTTTCTGGTCGAAATCACCGGTATCGGGAAAACGATGCATCATCGTCGTCATCCACCAGGAAAACCGCACGGCTTTCCACACACGGGCGAGCGCCTTCTGCGAGTAAGCGTCAATGCCACTATTCGAGCCTTCGCGGTAATGCTCGATCAGCCCGGAGAAAAGGTAATGGACGTCGCTGGCGGCAAGGTTCAATCCCTTGGCCCCGGTCGGCGGGACGATATGGGCAGCGTCGCCGACCAGGAAAAGCCGGCCGAAACGCATCGGTTCGGCAACGAAGGAGCGCAGCGGCGCAATCGATTTCTCGAAGGACGGCGCGGTCGCCAATGCCTCGGCATGATGCGTCGGCAGCCGCCGTCTCAATTCGTCCCAGAAGCGATCGTCGCTCCAGTCCTCGATCTTCTCGTCGAGCGTACATTGGATGTAGTAGCGGCTGCGGGTGGCCGAGCGCATCGAACAGAGCGCAAAGCCCCTTGGATGGTTGGCGTAGATCAGCTCATGGCTGACGGGCGCCACGTCGGCCAGGACCCCCAGCCAGCCGAAGGGATAGACCTTCTCGAAAATCCTGATCGCGCGTTCCGGGACGGCCTTGCGGCTGGCGCCGTGAAACCCGTCGCAGCCGGCGATGAAGTCACAATCGATGCGCTTGGCAACACCGTCTTTCACATAGGTGACGAAGGGAGAAGGGCCGTCGAAGTCGTGCGGCGCGACATCGACTGCATCGTAGATCGATAAGGAGCCGCTTACTTCGCGCCGCTCCATGAGATCGCGCGTCACTTCGGTCTGTCCGTAGACGGTGACGCGCCTGCCGCCGGTCAATTCGTGAAGGTCGATGCGATGGTCGCGTCCGTCGAAGGCCAGCGAGAAACCGTCATGCGGCAGCCCCTCGGCATGCAGCCTCGCGCCTGATTTGGCCTGATCCAGCAGCCCGACGGTGCCTTCCTCCAGAACGCCGGCACGAACCCGGCCGAGGATGTAATCCTTGTTCACACGATCGAGGATGACATTGTCGATGCCGGCTTCGGTCAGAAGCTGGCCGAGCAGCAGGCCGGATGGCCCCGAACCGATGATGGCGACCTGACTTCGCAAATGCTGCCTCCCTGCATTTTTGCGTTTTGCCAGATTCTGCCGTGCCGCGCTTGCCGCAGCAATGGACATCCCAACCTAAAAATTGCACTAATCGAACATTGGTGCGGGAGGAGCCCCATGAGCAGACATATCCCTACCTACGAACTCTACGGCGAAAAGACCGGGCGAGAACCGGATTTTTGGGTGCATTGCGAAACAATTCGCTCCCGCAGCAGTTTGCATCACTGGGAGATCCGTCCGCACCGCCACGAGAGTTTCTTTCAGATATTGTACATCGAAAGCGGTTCGGGTGATGCGATCTTCGGCGAAATAAGCCACGCTATCCGTCCGCCCGCCATCATCACCGTGCCGCCCGGGCTTAATCACGGCTTTCGTTTTTCACGCGATATCGACGGCCTGGTGATCACCCTGTTGAGATCCCATCTCAGCCATCCGCCCGGCGACCGAAGCCAGCTCGGCGAATGGCTGGCGGCGCCGCATCTGACGCCGCTCGATCCCGATCATGCCGAGGCCGTCTATGTCATGCAGACGTTGAAGCGGCTGGGCGACGAATTCGAAAACCGCCGCAGCGGCCGCAATGAGGCGTTGGCCGCCTATGTCGCCCTGGCGCTACGGCTGACGGCAAGGATTTCCCATGAGGGGAATACGCATGAACTTCCGCTCAACGAGAACGAGCGGCGGATGGAAATACTGAGCGAGCTCATTCAGCAGCATTTTCGATCGCACAAGCCCGCGTCTTTCTATGCCAGAGAGCTTGGGGTTTCGCCGACGCATCTCACCCGCATCGTCCGGTCGATGACCGGCAACACTCCCCACGAACTGATCGCCGGTAAGCTCGTCGAAGAGGCGAAACGCCAGCTCGTTTTTACGCTGGGCAGCGTTCAGGAGATCGGGTTTCGGCTCGGCTTTGCCGATCCCGCCTATTTCTCGCGCTTCTTTTTTAAGTATACGGGAGAAACGCCGCGGGTCTGGCGAATGAAGGAAAAAGTCCGGCTCGAACGTGCATAGGGTTTCGGCATTCCGGGTGCGACGCGTTCGCGGAGGGTCGCCCGGTGGGGATCGCCTTACCAGGCTTCGACGCCGTCTTCCGTGTTGCGGGGGCGTTCGTCGGTGCGGGTCTCGTATGCCTCGCGTTCCCCAGCTGGCTTGACGGTATCGGCTGAGCCATCCGGCCGGGCTTCGGGCGTCATGTAGAAAGCGAGCGCCTTTTCCAGCCGGGCGGCGGTGAGCGTGGCAGCGAAACCCTTCATGTCGTTTCCTCGGTCAGTGGCTTAGAGCTTTCCCAAGACACATAGCCTACGATATGGCCATTCTGGAACAGCGCCCTGATCGTTTTCACCAACTTTAGACCGTCGCTTGACGATTGCTCCCGCCGGATAATCTTCTCCGACCAGGTCCGCGCGACTCTGTTTGGTTTTGGCTTCACGCCGTCGGCCATGTCCAGTTCCGCACAATCTCGCTGTAGATGCCTTCGAGATAGGTGTTGGCGACCATGCCCGGCCCGCCATGGCCGGGGCCGCACATGTAGATGATATCGAGGTCGCGGGCGCGGATCAGGCGGTTCAGATGCGCATAGATGAAGTTGAGGCCGGGTGTCGTGCCCCAATGGCCGAGCAGGCGGGGCTTGATGTGCTCTGGTTTCAGCGGCTCGCGCAGCAGCGGATTGGACAGCAGATAGATCTGGCCGATGGAGAGATAATTGGCGGCGCGCCAATAGCGGTCGATCAGAGTGAGTTCGGCATCGGTAAGAGCGGCGGTCGAGACATGCTTTTCCATGGGTTTCTCCCGTTCGAAAATGTCTTCAACGTCAATTCTACCGGCGGATGCCGGCAAGCTGTTGATCTGGATCACCCGCCGCGAAGAAGAGACAGCGCCTCGTCAGCGATGACCTGTTCCTCATCGGTGGCGATGACATGGGTGGCGATGCGGCTTTCCCTGGTGCTGATCGTAAAATCATTGGCGGCATTGGCCTTTTCGTCGATTGCAAGGCCAAGCCAAGACAGCCGCTTGGCCACGCCGGCGCGGATCTCCGGTTGATGTTCGCCGATGCCGGCGGTGAAGACGATGGCGTCAAGCCCCTTCAGCGTTGCCGCCATGCGGCCGATTTCGCCGGCAATGCGCAGCGTGAAGAGGTCGATCGCCTGGCGCGCCTGCGGCCGGCCGTCCTTCAACAGCTCGCGTGTATCGGCGCTGATGCCGGAGACGCCAAGCAGGCCGGATCGGTGATAGAGCAGGTCTTCGATCTCCTCGAAGGACTGTTTCCTCTGACCGGCCAGATGCAAGATGACGCCGGGATCGAGCCAGCCGGGGCGCGTCGCCATCGGGATGCCATCGAGCGTCGAAAAGCCCATGCTGCAATCGCGGCTGATGCCGCCATCCAATGCACAGAGGCTCGCGCCGCTGCCGAGATGGGCGACGACCACCTTTGCCGCGCGCGGCGCCTTGCGGCGAAGCTCTCCGGCGATGTATTTATAGGAAAGGCCGTGGAAGCCGTAACGCTTGATGCCCTCGTCATGCAGCGCGCGGGGAATGGCGAAGCGGCGAACGAGATCGTCCTGCGTGGAGTGGAAGGCGGTGTCGAAGGAGGCGGTCTGGGCAAGATGCGGTTTCAGATGCTTGAGCGCGCGGATGAAACGCAGCGCCTGCGGTTGGTGCAAGGGCGCAAGCGGGGTCAGCGCATCGATGGCATCGATTGCGGTGGCGTCGAGGGCGATCGCCCTGGTGAAGCGGTCGCCGCCATGGACGACGCGGTGGCCGGCAGCGTGCGCGGCGGTCATGTCGAAATGATCGGCGAGAAGCGCGAAAGTCTCATCGATGACGCCGTGCAGATCTTCTGTCACCTCGGCCTTCATCGGAATCTCGAAGGTCTGCGGCCCTTTCGTCAGGCCGAGCGACAGCGGTTCGGCGCGGAAATCGATCACGCCCTTGCCGATGCGCCGTGCCTTGCCGCCGTCTATCGCGAAGATGCCGATCTTAACGGTCGAGGAGCCGGTGTTGAAGGTCAGCAGCAGGCCGGTCGATGACATGTCTTCTAAGACTCCGCGCGGGTGTGAGATGACCGAACTTAGCGTCGGATGTCCAGGCGGGAAGGATTTATTCGCTCGGGGCGCGCTTTGTTGCTGCATAGACAACCATCGTCCGCCGCTTGGGATCATAACGCGGCATCTTTTATGGAGGCGAGGGTACCAGGCGCATCACCGTCAATATCGTCGGACATCAGTGCTTACGGGCGGTTCTGACGCTGCCGGCCTCGATCGCGATCGCCTTCGTGCTCTTCGTGATCATGCGTCAGGTTTTTTAGGGCGTCCCGTCAGGCCGTGGAGGCCAGGCTGGCATTGCGATCGCTGATGAAGATGCCCGCCTCGGCGGCGGGCATCGCCTTGCCGAAGAGATAGCCCTGGCCGATGTCGCAGCCGAGCTGCAGCAGGAAGGCGAGCTGGCCGTGCTCCTCGATGCCTTCCGCAGTCGTCTTGATGTTGAGGCTCCTGCCGAGGCCGAGCATGGCGCGGACGATCTTTTCCTGGCGTTCTTCGTCGCGATAGGTGGCGATGAAGCTTTTGTCGATCTTGATCTTGTCGAATCGATAGCGGGCGAGCTGGGCGAGGCTCGAATAGCCCGTGCCGAAATCGTCGAGTGCGATCTGGATGCCGGCGGCATGCAGTTCGTCGAGAATGAGGGCGGCGACGGCGGGATCCTGGATCAGCGCGTTTTCGGTGATCTCCACTTCCAGGCGCTGCGGTGGCAGCCGGCTTGCCGAAAGCACCTTGAGAATGCGCGACGTCAGCAATCTGTCTTCCATCTGCACCGGCGAGACGTTGAAGGACAACGTCACATGCTCCGGCCAGGTGAGGGCGTCGCTGCAGGCCTGGGCAAGAAGATCCTCGAACAATGCGGTGATCATGCCGGTTTCCTCGGCGATATCGATGAAGACCGGCGGCGGGATGTTGACGCCGTCGTCGCCGATCCAGCGCGCCAGCGCCTCGAAGCCGCAGAGCTGGCCGGTCTTCAGGTCGATCAGCGGCTGATAGAAGGGCTTGATCGCCTTGTTGGAGATTGCGGCGCGCAGCCTGGTTTCCAACGCGGCGCGTTCCGTAACTTTGTCCTGCATCGAAGGTTCGAAGACGAAATAATGGTTGGGCCCGCGTGATTTCGCCTCGTACATGGCGAGGTCGGCACGGTGGGCGGCATCTTCCAGCGGTTCGGCTTCCTCGACCCAGCGGTCATAGCCGACGCTAGCGCCGACTTCGACGGCAAAACCATCGATATGGATCGGCCGGGTGACGGCCTGGATCAGCAGCCTGGCAAAACGCTCCTCGCGCTGCGCCGTCAGGGCGAAGGCGACGATGATGAATTCGTCGCCGCCGAAGCGGTAGACGCAATCGGCATTGCCGAGCGCGCAGATGCGTCTGGCAACCTCGATCAACAGGATGTCGCCGCCCTTGTGGCCGACGAGGTCATTGACCTTCTTGAAGCCGTCGAGGTCGACGGAGAAGATGGTGACGTTGCGGTCCCACTCCTCGATCTCCGCCTCGTCGTCCTTGATCGGCCGTGAGAGGATCTTGCGCTCGAAGGCGTAGCGGTTCGGCAGCTTGGTCAGATGGTCGTGGGTTGCGGTCCAATCGGCCTTCGACTGGGCGGTGGCGCGCAGTTCCATTTCCTTACGCAGATCGGTGATGCGCAGGACCGAATAGATGAAGCTCATGGCGCCGGCGATGCCGAGCGCCAGAACGAGCTTGTCGGCGCCGTACTCGCCGAAGCCGATCATGAAGGAGACCAGGCTGTCGTCGAGCTGCAACAGCGTGCCGAGGAGCCAGAGGGTTACCCCAAATCCGACGATCGACACGCATTGCCTTCCGGCCCTGCTTTGGAAAAACACCGGCATTATGCCTTCTCCATCTCCCACCATTCGCGGAGATATCACGAAAGTCTGAATGTTTGTTGAAACCAGAAGGCGAATTATCGGAGGCAGCAGCCTATTGCTGTGCCGCTGAGAGACCGACGGGCTTGGGGGAATCTGGGCGTCGTCGTGGGCGATCCCGGTTCAGGAGACCAGTCGACGCGGGAAAGAACGAAGGCGAGCGTGCTAATGCATCGCTCGCCCTTTCTCGTGCTTCAGGCGGTGGCGATCAGCAGCGGAACGCTGACGATGAGACCAACCAGAACCGTGACTGTGGCGAGACGCATGTAACGCAGCCGTCGCGTGCGCTCGCCACTCCAATCATATGTCATTCTTCCATCTCCTTGGGACAAGGAAGTAGTCCCCGCGAAACCGGGTTCAACAGAGATGACGCGATTTGCTTGTGCAAGGCTGGATAAGAATCAGCAGTTTCTAATGCTGGAAGCGCAGCGACCAGCGCAGTCCTTTGCTGGTCATGCGAACGATGGCGAGCGGCTCGACGTCGCTCAGCCAGAAAGAGGAGAGCGGCGCCTGAAGCACATGGGTGACCGCCGCCCGGATGACGGCCGCGTGGCTGACGGCGATCACATGGCCGCCGAGGGCGGATTCACTGTCCATCCAGCCGGCGACGCGGGTGCGCAGATCAACAAAGCTCTCGCCGCCATGCGGGGCCGCTTCCGGATCGCTCATCCAGGCCATGAGGTTCTCCGGCTCTTCGGCCTCTATCGCCGCGATCGACCTGCCGGCCCACCGGCCATGGTCGCAGTCACGAAGTGCGAGGTCTATCCTGGCTTCGAGGTGGAGCGCTTCCGCTGTCTGGCGGGCACGCAAAGCGGGGCTCATGGCAATGCGGTCGGCGCGCGGCGGGGCGGCCATTTTGCCGGCTTCTTCCGCCGCCTTGCCTTCCAGCGGTTCGTCGAGCGGGAACAGCGCCTTGCGGTTCGCCGTCGTCGCGCCGTGGCAGATCCAGGTGAGGCGCGTGTTCACGGTCGTTCTGATCTCCCGGAATGCGGCTCCGGCGCCGCGCGTCTTTTCGAGAGGCGCAAGGGACGCTGTAGCAGTTTGAATGGCTCCATAATCTATCCCTGAATCAATTCCGATTTAAGGAATTATGCAGCAGGACGCCTCTCTGCCGGCTTGTGAAGTTTCGTTGACAGTCTCTTCGGCGTGCAGATATAACCGTGCTGTTGCGGGTTTGGAAGCCGGTGTAAGTCCGGCGCGGTCGCGCCACTGTGACCAGCGTGTCGAAAGTTCTTCGCGCTGGAAGTCAGACCCTACTGCACAAGCACTCTTTCGACTGAACGCGTCATTCCCGGAGGAATATATGTCTGACACCACTTTCGCGCCCGTTGCGGTACCGGCGCCGATCCCTGTAGGCGAGATCCTGCCCTGGGCGATCTTTGGCGGCCTGCTGATGCTGATCGTCCTCTATTTCGTCGGCACCGAGGAAGGCGCGATGGCGCTGTTCAACGGCATGTATGTGCACGAATTCGTGCATGACGGCCGCCATCTCCTCGGCTTTCCCTGCCACTAAAGCGCGTCGCGATCTTTCAGATTCGCTCGTGTCGCTTTAGGTTTTCGTTATTACGCATGTCGTTATCGCAAAACCGCTGCACACTTTTGCGCGACATGCTTTAAGGGAGTTCCTGACATGGTTGGAAACCTTCTGCTTCGCGGCATGCTCGCGGGCCTGATTGCTGGCATCCTCGTTTTCGCTTTCGCCCATACTTTCGGTGAGCCGCTGGTCGATGCGGCGATCGCCTTCGAGGAGGCAAGCGCCCAGGCGGCCGGCGAAGCTGCCGAACCTGAAATCGTCAGTCGCGCCACGCAGGCCGGTCTCGGCCTTTTCACCGGCGTCATGGCCTACAGCGTCGCTGTCGGCGGGCTCTTCGCACTTGCCTTCGCTTTCGTACACGGCCGTTTCAGCAGCCTTTCGGCGCGTGGCACCTCAGCCGTCATCGCCATTGCCGCCTTCGTGGCGATCGTCATCGTTCCCAGTATCAAGTATCCGGCCAACCCGCCGGCGGTGGGCAATCCCGACACGATCGGCGTCAGGACCGAGTTGTTCTTCCTGATGATCGTCGTCTCGCTCGCAGCCCTGATTGCCGCGGTGGCGCTGTCTCGCCGCCTTTCCCAGCGCTTCGGTCTCTGGAACGGCGCGATCATCGCCGGCATGGTCTATCTCGTCTTCATCGGCGTCGTGCTCTATCTGCTGCCGCCGATCAACGAGGTGCCGGAGAACTTCTCGGCGATGGTGCTCTGGCGGTTCCGCACGACCTCGCTTGGCATGCATGTGATCCTCTGGGCAGCCTTGGGGCTGGCCTTCGGAGCGCTTGCCGAAAAGCGGCTTGCAGTTAAGGGCGGGCAACGAGGTCGGCCGGCAACGGCATTTCACTGAAAGCGTCAAAGGGCGCC
Organism: Rhizobium sp. P1_B8; assembly: GCF_056406515.1. Lineage (NCBI taxonomy): Bacteria > Pseudomonadati > Pseudomonadota > Alphaproteobacteria > Hyphomicrobiales > Rhizobiaceae > Rhizobium > Rhizobium sp. P1_B8. The sequence goes on from NZ_JBFTZZ010000025.1 coordinate 137,140, forward strand.
GCTTTGCCGGCGTCCTGAACTTTGGGAGCTAGCCCGACTTTTTCGAGCGAGTATGAAAAGCAGCAGAACCACACCAATCCTGTCGGCGGCGTTAATCACGGCCGCCTTTTTGTGTGTGGTTGCCGGAAGCGCTTCTGCTCATAGCCGTAGCGATGGCGGCAGCCATGCGGGCCTCAATATCCCCGAGATTTCCCATGGCGAGATGGCTGTCATGTCTGACTATCGCAGTGGGATTATCGACCTTGCATCCCGCGCAGTCGATACGAACGAGCCGTTCCGGCGCGTTCTGAACTATGCCGAAATCCAGTATTCCTACTGCCTATGGGGCCGGATGCCGGGCAGTGTGACCGATGAGCAAAGCCCGTTCAACGAATGCGCCCATGCCTATCTCGCGGCGGCCAAGGCGGTCTTGCTTTCGATGCGTGAGATGCCGCGGGAGAGAGCTGCGGCGGATGAAATTATTTCCGCGGTCGATGCCGATATGGTGCGGCGCGGTCTTGCGCTCATCACCTGTCGATTAAGCGGCGAGGCCTTCAACACCGCTGACATCATCAAGCCACGCTGGAGCGGGATACCATTCCATGCCGCCAGCATGGCGTCGATGACGGGGCTTGCCTCCTTGTTCGGCCTTGGCGTGTTTGCGCTTCGCCGTTTCTCGCGGCCGAAAGCTCAATCGTCGGAATAGCGCTGCTCGCGCCAGGGATCGCCATAGATGTGATAACCGTTCTTTTCCCAGAAGCCGGCCTGGTCGGCGGGCATCAGCTCGATGCGGCGCAGCCATTTGGCGCTTTTCCAGAAATAGAGATGCGGCACGACGAGGCGCATCGGGCCGCCGTGATCCGGTGTCAGCGGCAGGCCTTCCCAAGCGGTGGCAAGGATCGCATCCTCGGCGGCGAAATCGGCCAGCGGCAGGTTGGTGGTATAGCCGTCATAACTTGTCAGCATGACGTAAGCCGCTTCGGGCTTGGGCATGGCGAGATCAAGCAGATCGCGCGTCGAAACGCCCTTCCATTTGTTGTCGTAGCGCGACCACGTGGTGACGCAGTGGATGTCGCTGACCTTGGTGCTCTGCTCGATCGCCTGAAAGGCGGCCCAGGTGAGGGTGAGCGGCGTTTCGATAAGGCCGCGCACGTCAAGCCGCCAGGAATCTGTGGAGACAACAGGCTGCTGGCCGAGATCGAGCACCGGCCAGTTCTTGACAAGGTGCTGGCCGGGCGGCAGGCGCTCGGCTTCGGGACGGCTGATGCGGCCGGTCAGGAACTTGCCCTCGGCCGCCCAACGGCGCTTGGATGTGGTGAGCTTGCTGTCGGCGGGCGTCTGGTCGTCGCTCATGGGCGGGGCCTCCTTGCGGTGCAGCAATAGGACATCCGCCCCTGCCGGGTGTCAAGTTTCGGCAGGCCCTTGGAAATCCCTGTCCACCCCATAGAGCGCCGCGCGTCCGGCAGGGAGCGCTAAGGACGCTCTATCACTTTGAATTGGCGCATAATCCTTTCCGAAAATCGATTCCGATTTTCGGGGTTATGCGTTAACTTGAGCCGTCGGGTATGCCTCGCTGGGGAGTGGAGGCAGAAAGGGGAGGAGCCGGATCTGTCTTCGAGATATCGTGCGATAGCGGCTTTGCTGGTGGTGCCGCTGATCATCTTCGCCTTCTTCACTTATGGGAGCGCGATTGCGACGCGCGCCTATATGGAGGAGGCTTCGGCACAGGCAGGAACGGCGCTGCGGCTTGCCGTTTCGGCACTCAGCGGCCATCTCAACCGCTACGAGGCGCTGCCGGCGCTGATCGCCGATCACGACGACATCAAGGAATTGGTGAGCGCGCCCGAGGATGCGGCGCTGCGCGATGCGGCTAATCTCTATCTCAAGGAGATCAACGGGCTGCTGAAATCCTCTGACATCTATGTGGTCAAGCCGGATGGAGAGACGATCGCTGCCAGCAATTACGATGGGCCCGGAAGCTTCGTTGGACAGAATTTCAGCTACAGGCCCTATTTCCAGGATGCGATCGAAGGCCGGCAGGCGCGCTTCTACGCGCTCGGCACCACCTCGTTGAAACGCGGCTATTATTTCGCTGCGCCGATCCGGACCGGTGCGGATATTCGCGGCGTCATCGTCTTCAAGGTCGATATTGATATGATCGAATCCTCCTGGGGCGGCGGCGAATACAAGATCTTCGTCTCCGATCCCGAGGGCATCATCTTCATGTCCGGCAGCCCGGAATGGCTTTACGGCGCGATCCTGCCGCTGACGGCGGACCGCATCGCACGCACGGAGGCCTCGCGGCGCTATGCCAATGCCAGGCTGGCGGCGCTGCCAGTGACGCGACATCACTTCGAGCAGCATGAGCTGATGACGCTGGCCGGCGAGCGCGACTCGAGCGAATATCTGGTGCTCTCGCATTATATGCCGGCCGAGGACTGGACGGTGAACGTGCTGATGGAGACGAGTTCCATCCGCGCCCAGGCGCGCACGGCGCTTGCCGCCGTGTTTCTTATTCTCTGCATTGCAGGGCTTACGGTGGCCGTCCTTCGCCAGCGGCGGGCGCGGCTTGCCGAGCGCATGCAGTTGCAAGCGGAGGCCCGCAACGAACTGGAACAGCGCGTCGAGGAGCGCACGGCCGATCTTGCGCGCGTCAACAGCCGCATCGAGGAGGAGATCGCCGAACGGCGGCTGACCGAACAGCAGCTCCGCCAGACACAAGCCGACCTCATCCAGGCGGGCAAGCTTGCCGGCCTCGGGCAGATGTCGGCTGCCCTTTCGCACGAGTTCAACCAGCCGCTCGCCGCCGCCAAGACCTATACGGACAGTGCCTCCGTCCTCATCGACCGTGGGCGGACGGAGGAGGCGCGGGATAATATCCGGCGGATCGGTGGGCTGATCGACCGCATGGCTGCGATCAGCCGGCACCTGCGCAACTTCGCCCGCAAGCCGAACGAGAAGCTCGGGTCGGTGTCTCTCGACGAGGCGATGCATGATACGCTCGAGATCATTGCCTGGCGGCTGAAGGCGGCGGACGCCGAACTCCTGCTGGATCTCGGGCCGCGTCCGCCGGTTGTGCGCGCCGGTTCGGTGCGTCTGCAGCAGGTGCTGGTGAATGTGATTTCCAACGCGGCCGATGCGGTGGAAGGGCTGGATGACAGACGCATCGAGGTTTCGGCCTTCGAGGAGGCCGGCAAGGTGGTGCTGACAGTGCGGGACCATGGGCCCGGCGTGCCGGCGGCGATCGCCGAGCGTATCTTCGATCCCTTCTTCACGACAAAGGGTGTCGGCAAGGGGCTCGGCCTCGGGCTTTCGATCTCCTACAACATCATCAAGGATTTCGGCGGCAGCCTTGCTGCTGCCAATCATCCCGAAGGGGGGGCGGTGTTCCGCATCGAGCTGCAATCGGCGGCAGGGCTGATGCCGGAGGCGGCGGAATGAACGATGCGAAGATCCTGCTGGTCGACGACGAGGAGGAACTGCGCCGCTCGACGGCGCAGGCGCTGGAGCTCTCCGGCTTCAGCGTCGAGACCTATTCGAACGGCGATCATGTGCTGGAGCTGATCGGCTACAGCTTCCCCGGCGTGGTCGTCAGTGACATCCGCATGCCGGGCATCGACGGCATGACGCTGATGCAGAAGATCCGCGAGCTCGACCCGGAGGTGCCGGTCATTCTCGTCACCGGGCACGGCGATGTGCAGCTTGCGGTGAAGGCGATGCGCGAAGGCGCCTATGATTTCATCGAGAAGCCGTTCACGCCCGAGATGCTCGCCGGCGTCATCCGCCGGGCGATGGAGCGGCGCGGCCTCGTGCTCGAAAACCGGCTGTTGAAAGCGGTCGCCGGCAAGCGCGACGATATCGAGGCGCGGCTGCCGGGTCGCACGCAGGTGATGGTGGATTTGCGCTACCGCATCCGGGCGATCGGGGCGAGCGATGCCGATACGCTTATCGTCGGAGAAACGGGTGCCGGCAAGGAGGTTGTGGCGCGTGCGCTCCACGACATCAGCGCTCGGGCGAGCCGGCCGTTTATCGCGATCAATTGCGCCGCACTGCCGGCAAACCTGATCGAGAGCGAGCTTTTCGGCCATGAGGTGGGGGCCTTTCCGGGTGCGGTGAGGCCGCGTTACGGAAAATTCGAACATGGGCGCGGCGGCACGATCCTGCTCGATGAGATCGGCTCAATGCCCTTCGACCTGCAGGCGAAGTTTCTGCGGGTGCTGCAGGAACGGGTAATCTCACGGCTCGGATCGAACGAAGTGGTGGCGCTCGACGTGCGCTTCATCGCGACGAGCAAGGTCGATCTGGAGGCGGAGGTGGCGGCGGGGCGTTTTCGCGCCGACCTCTTCTATCGGCTGAATGTCGCGACGCTGCACGTGCCGTCGCTGTCGCAGCGGCGGGCGGATGTTCCGCTGCTTTTCCTGCAGCTGGTGCGGGAAGCGGCGGCCCGCTATGGCCGCGACGAGATGGCCGTGCCGCCGGACGTGATCTCCGATATCGCTCAGCGCGACTGGCCCGGCAATGTGCGTGAATTGAGGAACGCCGCAGACCGTCTGGTCCTCGGTCTCGACAATGGCGGGCGCCAAGCCGAGGAGGCGACCGGGCTTGCTGAGCGTGTCGCCGAATTCGAACGAGGGGTCATTGCCAGCGCGCTGGTGGCCCATGGAGGCAGCCTCAGGCCGGTCTATGAGTCGCTCGGCATTTCCCGGAAGACGCTCTACGAAAAGATGCAGAAATATGGTCTCGACAAGCGGATGCTGACCACCGAAAGTTAGCCATTTTCGGAAGGAGCATGCTTTTCGAAGTGACGATTCCGGCGGCTGGCTGCGCATTCTCTCCAACCTCAAGGCGCTGATCGAGACCGGCGAAGTGGTACTGCCTCAGAAAAGTAAGGGTGTGGCTACAGTGTGATGGGTGGATTTCCACCCATCACACTGCCTGTTTGTTTCCGAATCGACCCATGCTGCATCGCACTGTCGCAAAAACGTCTTTCGAAAGCGGCTGTAATGATTGCGGGTCGATTTTTCCCGGCGGCAAATAGGTGATCCGAACCGGCGCGGAGGATGTGTCGGCGGGCTTGCTTATTTCATCAGGGAGGAAACGATGAAAATTCTGAAGGCCATGCTCGGCCTGACCGCGGCTGCTGCGGTCTCTGTTCTCGCCAGCGTCGCTTCGGCGCAGACCTATCCCGAGCGCACCATCACCATGGTCGTGCCCTTTGCGGCCGGCGGCCCGACCGATACCGTCGCGCGCCTGGTCGCCGAATCCATGTCGAAGGATCTCGGCCAGCAGATCGTCGTCGAAAATGTCGGTGGCGCGGGCGGCACGCTCGGCGCCGGCCGCGTGGCGAATGCCGATCCCGACGGTTATACCATCCTGCTGCACCATATCGGCATGGCGACCAGCGCCACGCTCTACCGCAAGCTTGCCTATGACACGCTCGGCGCCTTCGACTATGTCGGCCTCGTCACCGAGGTGCCGATGACGATCGTTGCCCGCAAGGACATGGAGCCGGCCGACCTCAAGGGGCTGATCGATTACATCAAGGCCAATAAGGACAAGGTAACGGTCGCCAATGCCGGAATCGGTGCGGCCTCGCATCTCTGCGGCATGATGTTCATGAGCGCCATCCAGACGCCGCTGACGACCGTTCCCTACAAGGGCACCGGCCCTGCCATGACCGATCTGCTCGGCGGCCAGGTCGACGTCATGTGCGACCAGACGACCAACACGACGAAGCAGATCCAGGGCGGCACGATCAAGGCCTATGCCGTGACCTCGCCCAAACGCCTCGACGTAATGAAGGACATTCCGACTGCCGTCGAAGCCGGCCTGCCGGGTTTCGAAGTCGGTATCTGGCACGGCATCTATACGCCGAAGGGCACGCCGGCTGAGATCAACGAACGTCTGTCGAAGTCGCTGCAGGTGGCGCTGAAGGATCCGAATGTCGGCGCCCGCTTCGCCGAGCTCGGCACGACGCCATCCTCCGACGCTGATGCGACGCCGGCTGCGCTGAAAGCCAAGCTCGAGAGCGAGATCGCCCGCTGGAAAACCGTGATCGAGGCTGCCGGCGAATATGCCGACTGAGGATTATCCTCGTCCAGGACATGCCGGATGAGCCCTTCACTCTAACCCTCTCCCCGCATGCGGGGAGAGGGTGCCGGCAGGCGGATGAGGGGCAATCGCATCAGCAGCGCATCACGAACCATCTCCAACCCCAGGAGACACCATGAAATCCATCAGTTTCGATACCACCAATGCGATCTGCGGCGCGCTTTTCGTCGCGACCGGTGCTTTCTTCGCCATCCAGTCGCTGGGGCTCGACCTCGGCACGACAGTGCGCATGGGGCCTGGTTATTTTCCCCTGGTGCTGGCCGGCGTGCTCGTGCTTCTCGGCGCGATCATCTTCATTCAGGCTCTCCGCGTAGAGGGCGAGCCGATCGACCCGTTTGCCTGGCGCGGCATGCTCTTCATTCTGCCGGCACCGGTGTTCTTCGGCTTGACGGTGCGGGGGCTAGGTTTTGCGCCGTCACTGTTCTTCACCGCCTTCATCGCCTGCTTCGCATCGCAAAAGATGAACCTGTTCTTCGCGATCATCCTCTCGCTGCTGCTGACGATCTTTTCGGTGGCGGTCTTCAGCTATGGGCTCGGCTTGCCGTTCGAGCGCTTCGGCCCCTGGGTCCGGTTCTAGGAGACGATGATGGATCTTTTCAGCAATCTCGCGCTCGGCTTTGCGACGGCCGGAACTCCGGAAAACCTGTTCTTCTGCCTGATCGGCGTGCTGCTCGGCACGCTGATAGGCGTGCTGCCCGGCATCGGCGCCACGGCGACGATCGCCATGCTCTTGCCGATCACCTTCCAGCTCGAGCCGGTCTCCTCGCTCATCATGCTCGCCGGCATCTATTACGGCGCGCAGTATGGTGGTTCCACGACGGCGATCCTGATCAACATGCCGGGCGAATCCTCTTCGGCCGTCACCGCGATCGACGGTTACCAGATGGCCCGCAAGGGCAGGGCGGGGGCAGCGCTTGCGATCGCGGCGCTCGGCTCGTTCTTCGCCGGCACCGTGTCGACCTTTCTCGTCGCGATCTTCGCGCCGCCTCTCACCGCAATCGCGCTGCAATTCGGTTCGGCGGAATATTTCTCGCTGATGATCGTCGGCCTTGTTTCCTCGATCGCTCTCGCGCACGGCTCTGTCGTCAAGGCGCTGGCGATGGTGGCGCTCGGGCTGCTGCTCGGTCTCGTCGGTACCGACATCTATACCGGCACGCCGCGCTTCACGCTCGGTATCCGCGAATATGCCGATGGGCTGAACTTCGTGGCGCTCGCCGTCGGCGTCTTCGGGGTTGCGGAAATCCTGCGCAACCTCGAGGGCGAGTCGACACGCACGGTGCTGATGGCCAAGGTGTCCGGCCTTTTGCCGTCTCGCCAGGAATTCAAGGAGATGATCGCACCCGTCATTCGAGGCACGGCGATCGGTTCGGCGCTCGGCATCCTGCCGGGCGGTGGCGCCATCCTTGCCTCCTTCGCCTCCTATACGGTGGAAAAGCGGATGTCGAAGACGCCGGAGGAGTTCGGCAAGGGTGCGGTTGCGGGCGTCGCAGGGCCGGAATCGGCAAACAATGCCGGTGCGCAAACCTCGTTCATTCCGCTCCTGACGCTCGGCATTCCGGCCAATCCCGTCATGGCGCTGATGATCGGCGCGATGATCATCCAGGGCATCGTGCCCGGTCCGAACGTCGCCACCGAGCAGCCGGCGCTGTTCTGGGGCATCATCGCCTCGATGTGGATCGGCAACCTGATGCTGGTCATCCTCAACCTGCCGCTGATCGGGCTCTGGGTGAAGCTCTTGACCGTGCCTTACTACGTGCTCTTCCCCGTCATCATGGCTTTCTGCTCGATCGGGGTCTACAGCGTCAACGCCAACGTCTACGATCTCTATGCCGTCGCCTTCTTCGGGCTCATCGGCTATGTGCTGGCAAAGCTTCGTTGCGAACCGGCGCCGCTCTTGCTCGGCTTCGTGCTTGGGCCGCTACTCGAAGAGAACCTCCGGCGCGCCATGATCCTGTCGCGTGGTGATCCGACGACCTTCGTCACGCGGCCGATCAGTGCCATTCTTCTGGCCATTGCGGTTGCCGTGCTGATCGTCGTCTTCCTGCCGAGCGTCAAGAAGAAGCGCGAGGAGGTGTTCGTCGAGGAGGCGTAGAGCATGATGCCGAAAAGTGTGAGCGGTTTTCGGACGACATCATGCTCTAACTCGTTAATTGAGAACGGGATTCAGATTTTTGGCCCGGCCTAAAATCATCCTGTTCTGGGGTTGAACTTGTGGGCCGTTTGATAAACAAGGAATGATCTGATGCGGGCGCCGGTTGGGCGCCCGTTTCGCATGACAGGATATCCAGGCCCCAGGACCATTGCCCGATGAGCATTCCCGCCCGGATCAAGGACGATCTGCCGTTTCTGACCTCCCTGCGCCGCGACCTGCACGCGCATCCCGAACTCGGTTTCGAGGAGGAGCGTACCGCCGGCATCGTCGCGAGGCTTCTCGAAGAAGCTGGTATCACGGTGCATCCCGGCCTCGGCGGCACCGGCGTGGTCGGCACGCTACAGCTCGGCAACGGCTCGCGCAGGATCGGGCTGCGTGCCGATATGGATGCGCTTGCCATGCCTGAAATGGCAGAGCGGCCTTATAAATCGACCGCGCCCGGCAAGATGCATGCCTGCGGCCATGACGGCCATACGGCGATGCTCCTCGGCGCTGCGCGGCATCTTGCTGCGACGCGGAATTTTTCCGGCACGGTGCATTTCATCTTCCAGCCGGCCGAAGAAGGGCGAGGCGGAGCAAGGCGCATGGTCGAGGAGGGGCTGTTTAAGCTTTTTCCCTGCGATGCCGTCTACGGGCTGCATAACATGCCTGGGCTTGCGGTCGATGAGATCGCCGTGGTCGAGGGACCGCAGCTTGCCTCCTCCGACAGCTGGCGCATGACCTTCCGCGGGACCGGCACGCATGGCGCCAAGCCACATCTCGGCCGCGATCCGATCACGGCTGCCGGCACATTCCTGTCATCGCTGCAGACGATCGTCGGACGGGTGGTCGATCCGCTGCAGCCGGCCGTCGTCAGCGCCTGTTTCCTGCGGGCGGGCGACCCGAAGGCGCTGAACGTCATTCCTGATATCGTCGAGATCGGCGGGACGGCGCGGGCCTATTCGCCTGATGTGCGTAATCAGCTGGAGACCGAGATCGGACGACTGGCGCAGGGTAGTGCAGCCATGTACGACATCACCGTGGACTATGCATTCGAACGGCGGATTCCGCCTGTCATCAATGACGCGGATGCGACCATGCGGGCGCTCGCGGCCGCCGGCTCGGTGTTTGGCGGGAAGGTGCAGACAAGTTTTCCGCCGTCGACGGCGGGCGACGATTTCGCCTTCTTCGCCCAGAATGCGCCGGGCTGTTACGTCTGGCTCGGCAACGGCCCGGCGGTGGACGGCGCGCTGCATCACAACACGGCCTATGATTTCAACGATGAAGCGCTTGGTTATGGGGCGGCTTACTGGGTGGCGTTGGTCGAGCGGGAATTGAAGGTCTAGCTGGAGTTTGAGGTGGCGGGGACGCACGCCCCTTTATATATGGTCTGTGCGTCTCGGCTTACATAACCTCCAGCACCGGACTCTCAAGCACTTTCCCCGTCACCACATCGGCAATTCCCCGATCCGTCTGGTGCGGGCCGGCATTGCAGGCGAGCGTTGCGCCGAAGCAGGCCTTGAAGACCCGATAGGGTGGTTTCCAGTCGACAATCTTTTCCATGGCCTTGCGGATGCCGACGAAGGCCAAGGCGGTCTCCTTCAGCGATGCATCCGTCACCAGGCCGGAGAGCGGCAGCCGCAGGATCGCCTCGATTCGGCCGTCCTTGGCGACCGCCATGCCACCGCCGGCTGATATGACGGCGTTGGCGGCGAGCGTCATGTCGCGCGCATTGCCGCCAAAGACGGTGAGGTTGTGGCTGTCATGCGAAACAGTGGTACAGAAGGCGCCGCGCCATTCACCCCAGCCGGTGAGGAAGCCGATACGCGGGGTACCATCGGCTTTGCCGTGGCGATGGGCGACGGCGATCATGGCGCTGCCCGCCGGCGGAACGACGAAACCGTCCCTGACCTCGGTTTCGGCCTCGCCCCATTGCGTGAAGCGCGGGCGGTCGATGGTGGCGACGCGGACGCGCTCGTCCTTCGCCGGAATGCGGAAATCATTCTCAGTCAGCGGCGGCAGCTTCACCGAATTGACAAGCGGCGCCGTATCAATCTGCTGGACGGCAGCCTGCATGCTGCCGTTGCGGGCAGCGATGCGGCCACCTGATATGACCAGCCGTGCCCGGAATTCCATGAGGTCGTCGAAGAGCACGATGTCGGCGCGGCGGCCGGCGGCGACGAGGCCGAGATCGGTGCGCTTCAGACGTTGTGCGGCATTGAAAGTCGCGGCACGGATGGCCCATTCCGGCTTCATGCCGTAGCGCACCAAGCGCCTGATGACGTCGTCGAGGCCACCATCTTCCTGGAGTTCGTCGGGAAAGACGTCGTCAGTGCAGAGCGTGACGGTCGGAGGCAGGTGACCGAGACCGTTCAACACATCGACGAACTCCTTCAGCAGATGGTCGTGCGAGCCGCGCAGCTCGATCGTCAGGCCGGCGGTAAGCTTGGCGAGGAGATCGGCACCGGAGGTAAGTTCGTGGTCGGAGGTGATGCCCGATGCCATGAAGGCGTTGAGATCGGCGCCTTCGAGGCCGCGGGCATGGCCGCAGACGAGCTTGCCGGCGGCGAGGCCGGCATTGACGATGGCCGCCATGCGCGGATCGCCGTCGATGACGCCGCGCATGTTCATCACTTCGGCGATGCCGTCGACGGCGGAGGAGCGCAGCATCTCGGCGACGACGGAGGCATCGAAATCGGCGCCGGCAAGTTCCAGGCCCGGTGCGGAGGGCACGCAGGAGGGCGCGAGCAGGATCATGCGCAGCGGCAGGCAGCGCGCCGCCTCGATCGCCCAGCGCACGCCGTCGAGCCCGTGGACGTTGCCGAATTCATGCGGATCCCAGACGATCGTGGTGACGCCGCGCGGCAGGACGGCGCTTGCATATTCGGCCGGTGTCACCATCGAACTTTCGATGTGCATGTGCGTGTCGATCAGGCCGGGCGTCAGGATACTGCCCGAAGCATTGATGATCTCGACGGCATCCGTGCGGCTTGCCGGGGCATGGACGCTTGATATCAGCGCGCCGACGAGGCCAATATCGGCTTCCCGGATCAGGCCTGTCACCGCATCGAGCAACCGGCCACCGGTGATCAGCATGTCGAAAGGGGCGTCGCCGCGCGCAGCAGTGACGGCGCGGGCGCGCAAGGCGGGATCATTGAGATCGGCGGGTTCCTGACGAGGGGTGGCGGTCATTTGCGGGCCTCGTTGACCAAAGCGGCGAGAATGATGACACGCGCCATGTCGGCATCGATGTCGGCGGCGAATTGGGCATTGAAGGTCGCATGCGTGGCGCGGGTCTCGACGACGGTGCGGCCACGGGTGAGGGCACCTTGCAGCTCGACGTCGATACGCGCGGGGCGGAAGCTGACGATATCTGGAGTGACGAAGGCGACCGCGGCGGAAGGGTCGTAGATCGCCATGGCAGAGCGGCCGCGGCTGGTGCCGATGCGGATATAACCCGAAAACATATCGGCGATGAGTTCGGCATTGACACCGCCGGCATGGCGCACCGGCTCGGCATCCTCGGGTCTTGCCAGCACCTTGCGGCAGAGGTCGAGATCGACCATGCGCAGCGGCAAGCCGTGGGCGATGACGATCGACAGGGCTTCGGGATCGGCGAGCGCATTGAATTCGGCGGAGGCCGTATGGTTGCCTGATGTGACGCCGCCGCCCATCCAGACGAGTTCGGTGATACGGGCGGCAAGATCGGGTCGGGCAAGCGCCACGGCGGCGATGTTGGTGAGCGGGCCGAGCGCCAGGATGCGGTGCTGGCCTTTGCGCTCCAGCCAGCCGCAGAGTGCTGCGAAGGCATCGCTTTCGGCAAGGGCAGCCGCCTGCGGCAGGCTCTTGCCTGATGTCGGGATGCCGGTTTCGCCAAGGATCGCCTGAGCGGTTTCGAGCTTGCCGAGAACAGGCATGGCGCGACCCGTGTGGATGGGGAATTTCCAGCCGAAGGCACTGGCTGCACCTGCGGCATTCATTCTCACCTGCGGCAGCGGCGTATTGCCGAAGACCAGTGATACGCCGTCGATCTCGAATTCAGACTGTACGACCACCAGAATGGCGGCGATATCGTCGAAGCCCATGTCTGTGTCGATCCAAACGCCCATGATTTCACCCGAACCGTTTGAGGGATGCCGCGCCGGCAACCGGCAGATCGAAGGCGAGCGAGGTATCGAGGAGGAGTGCTGCCGAGGCAATGAAAGCTTTTTTCATCTTACATATTCTCCATCTCTGAAGTCTTTTGTGCCGGTTTCGCAGGCCCGGATGATTGGCGGACGATCAGCTGCATGGCGACGCGTTCAATCTTCGCGGTAACGAGCACGCCCTCCCGGATGCCGCTTGTTTTTATCGTATCCACCAGCGCCGACACGGCAATTTCGGCAATCCTATCCATGTCCATCCGGACCGTCGTCAGCGACGGCGTAACAACAGGCGACCAGATGAGGTCATCGAAGCCGGTGACACTGACATCGGCGGGAATGTTGATGCCAGCTTGCTGCAACTCCGTCAGTGCCCGCAACGCCTGCAGGTCGGAGAGGGCGGCAAAGGCGGTGAAACCCTGCCTGACTTTTTCGGCGAGGCCGAGCGGGCAGCCACTGCCGTTCTCCTGCTCCAGCCGGTCGATCCACAGGGTTTCCGAATGCATGCCCGGGCGCAGGCCGGAGCGGATGCCGCCGGTACGGTCATTCTGGACGTTGGATTCCTGATTGTTGCCGATGATGAGGACACGGCGATGGCCGAGGCCCGCGAGATGGCCGGCGATTTCGAGCCCGCCCTGCCAGTGGTCGGCAGCAACGGTGTTTCCAGGCGTCGAGGGAGTGTCAATGATGGCGACCGGACAGGCAGCGGCTGAAATGCGGGTGGCGCGACGGGGAATGATGACCATGCCGTCGACGCCGCGCTCGACTAGCCGGTTGATCGCCTCGGTCTGTGTGGCGACATCGCCGCGGGAGTCGGCGATCAGCACGCCGTATCCGGCGGCGGAGGCGGCGAATTCGATCGCCTGCGCGATCTTCGGGAATAGCGGGTTAGCGATATCGGGCAGCACCAGGCCGAGAACGCCGCTGCGGCCGGTCCGCAACGCCCGGCCGGCCTGGCTCGGGACGTAACCCAATTCGGCTGCGTGCTCGCGGATTCGTTCGACCAGTTGGCCGGAGACCCGGCCCTTGCCGGAAAGCGCGTTGGAGACCGTCGCGACGGAGACGCCGAGCGACGTCGCAATCCTGCTGAGGTTCGGTCCCGGGCACGATGGAGGCATATTTGGGGCGTTCTGATTAAACGATTAATCAAGGCCATACATTAGCTCTTTCTGCTTGTCGATTCTAAATTCATCCTCTGCGCAATTATCTGGCGGCGGAATTCAGCGGCTACGAAAAAGCCCCGCGAGACGATCGCGGGGCTCAGTATTTCCAGAAAGGTCAAACGCCGGTCAGCTCTTGGCGGGCTTCACTGGCGCGGTGGTTTTGCCGCCGGGGGCGAAACCGCCGCCGATCGCGATGTTCAGCGAGACATAGTCTTTGGCCATCTGCTGGACGGATGCGGCAAGGCTTGCCTGGGCGAGCGAAACCTGGCGCTGCGCGTCAAGAACGTCGAGCAGCGAGGAGGCGCCGTCCTTGTAGGATGCTGTGGAAAGTTCGAGCGTTTCCTGCGTGGTCTTCACCTGGGCCTGAAGTGCCGCGACCGTTTGAGCGTCACGCCGGACGGCCGAAAGCGCGTTTTCGACCTGCTCGACTGCGGTCAGCACTGTCGACTTCCAGTTGAGGTAGGCCGTGGCGGCATCGGACTGCGCCGACTTGACGTTGGCGCGCAGGCGACCGCCGTCGAAGATCGGCAGGTTGAGGGTCGGACCGAAGGACCAGGGGGTCAGGCCGCCATGGATGCCGCGCTGGTTGATGTAGGATGGCGAGATCGAGCCGCTGAGCGAGATGCTCGGATAGAGCTGCGCCTGGGCAACACCGATATTGGCCGTTGCGGCGGCGAGATCACGCTCGGCGACCCGGATGTCGGGACGGTTGCGGATCAGGTCTGCCGGAATGCCGGAGGTGATGCCGCCGCGGAATACCGGCTGACCGGAGCCCTTCAGCAATTCATCGACAAGAGCCGAAGCCGGGAGGCCGAGCAGCGTGGCGATGTGATGGGCTGATATGCGAATATTGGTTTCGAGGCCGGGAATTTCGGCGAGCGTCGACTGGACGAGACCTTCGGCCTGAACGACGTCAAGACGCGAGGCGGCGCCAGCTTCAAGCTGGAACTTGGTCAGTTCGTAGGTTTCCTGGCGAGACTTCAGGTTGGCCTTCGAAAGCGCCAGGCGCTGCTGAAAGAAGCGAACGTCGATATAGCTCGAGACAAGGTCCTGAATGAGGGTCAGCCTGGCAACGTCAGCCGATGCGTAAGCGGAATCGAGCGAGGCAAGCGCGCTCTCCGTATTGCGCTTGTAAAGCCCGAAGAGATCGAGCAGCCAGCTCAGCTGGACGTCGCCGGCACTGGTGTTGCGCGTGTCGAGCTGCGTGCGCAGCTCGCCCTTCTGGCCGCTGACCGTCTGCGAGGCGCCGACCATCAGGCTCGGCAGGCCGCCAGCGCCGGCGGTGGTGACGTTTGCGGAAGCTGCATTGATTCTTTCGATCGCCTGCTGAACTGTCAGGTTCTGATCGAGGCCGGCCTTGACGTAGCCGTTCAGTCTTGAATCCTTGAAGGCGGTCCACCATGCTGCAGTAGCAACATCGCCATCACTCTTGGTCCCACCCTCTCCGAATTTGGCGGGCAGCGGCATCTCAGGAGGAACATGATCCGGGCCCACAACGCAGCCCGACAACAATAACAATAATGCCGGTGTGGCAAAACGAAGAGATACCATTCATTTCATCCTGTACTCGAGCAAGTCAATTCTTGTCCAAAGCTTCATGCTTCACTATCGGCCGCCGCGCCTCGTTCTACCAAAAACACCATTCCGAAGCAGTCGGGCGCAATGTAGCAACGGCAACTGCATTATCACAGTGCATTTATATCACAGTCCTGCCGCATTTTTACCGCGTGTGGCAAAGATGCGTCGAATGACGACGAAAAACGACGGCACGAAGAAAATTCCGAGCATCGTCGCCGCCAGCATCCCGCCGAGAACGCCAATGCCGATGGCATTCTGTGCCGCCGAGCCCGCGCCTGTCGCGATCGCCAGCGGCACGACGCCGAGAATGAAGGCAAGCGAAGTCATGATGATCGGCCGCAGGCGTAATCTCGCTGCTTCCAATGTCGCCTCGTAGAGCCCCATGCCGCTTTCCATACGATCCTTGGCGAATTCGACGATCAGGATCGCGTTCTTCGCCGCCAGCCCGATAGTGGTGAGCAGGCCGACCTTGAAATAGACGTCGTTCGCCTGGCCGAAGAGGGTTGCCGCCGTCAGTGCCCCGAGAATACCGACGGGTACCGCCATGATCACCGAGAAAGGGATCGACCAGCTTTCGTAAAGCGCAGCCAGGCAGAGGAAGACGACGAGAACCGAGATCGCATAGAGCATCGGTGCCTGCGAACCGGAAAGGCGCTCCTGATAGGATATGCCCTGCCAGGCGACCGTATAACCGCCGCCGAGTTCATTGGTCAGGGCTTCCATTTCGTTCATCGCATCGCCGGAGGAAACTCCGGGAGCGGACGCGCCGTCGAGCGGAATTGCACTGACGGCGTTGAAGCGGGCAAGCGAGGGCGCGCCCTTCACCCACTCCGTGCGGGTAAAGGCGGAGAAGGGCACCATTTCGCCGTCATTGTTGCGGGCGTACCAGTGGTTGAGGTCGCTCGGCTGCATGCGGAAGGGCGCATCGCCCTCGACGTAGACCGGCTTGATCTCGCCATTCAGCGTGAAGTCGTTGACGTCGCGGCCGGTGAAGATGATCGACAACATCGAGTTGACCGAGGCGATGTCGACGCCCATGGCGCCGATCTTCTCCTGATCCAGCACGATGCGCATCTGCGGCTCGACTTCCTTGTTGCTGCTGCGCAGCGCCACGATCTTGCCCGACGTGTTGCCCATCTGGATCAGCCGCTTGGAGGCTGCCGTCAGGGCGTCGTTGCCGTGGCCGCCGGTATCGACGAGATACATCGAGAAGCCGCTCGACACGCCAAGCCCCTGGATCGCCGGCGGGAGCAGCGCGAAGACCTGCGCCTCGCGGATCGCAAAGAAGCTGCGCAGCGCACGGTTGACGACCGATTGGGCGCTCAGCGTCGGATCGGTGCGCTGTGCGAAATCCTTCAGTTTGGTGAAGACGATGGCGCTGTTCTGGCCGGAACCGCTGAAGCCGAAGCCGAGCGCGCCGAAGACGGAATCGACGGCGTCCTTCTCGTTTTCACGATAATATTTCTCGACCTTCTCGACGACCGCCTGGGTCTGCTGCGTGGTCGAACCCGGCGGCGTGGTGACGATGGTCAGCAGCACGCCCTGGTCTTCCTGCGGCAGGAAGGAGCTCGGCAGGCGGGTGAAGAGATAAGCGCAGCCGGCGCCGACCAGAAGGAAGACCAGCATGACACGGATCGGCCGCTTCAGCAGATAGCCGATGGCGCTGATATAGCCGTTGGTCGAGCGCGTGAAGTTGCGGTTGAACCAGTCGCCGACACGGTGCTTCCTGTGTTCGCCGACCGGCTTCAGCATCGTGGCGCAAAGTGCGGGCGTCAGCACGAGGGCGACGAGCGCCGACAGCAGCATGGCCGAGACGATGGTGATCGAGAACTGGCGATAGATGATGCCGGTCGAACCACCGAAGAAGGCCATCGGAATGAAGACGGCAGTCAGGACGAGCGCAATGCCGACAATGGCGCCGGTGATCTCGCCCATCGATTTTTCCGTTGCCTCGAGCGGCGAGAGCTTTTCTTCGGACATGATGCGTTCGACGTTTTCGACGACGACGATGGCGTCGTCGACGAGAAGACCGATCGCCAGCACCATGGCGAACATCGTCAAGGTATTGATCGAGTAACCGGTGACCGCCAGCACCCCGAAGGTGCCGAGCAGCACCACGGGAACGGCAATCGTCGGGATCAGCGTCGCACGGAGATTCTGCAGGAAGACGAGCAGCACCACGAAGACGAGCACGATCGCCTCGATCAGCGTGTGCACGACCTTCTCGATCGACAGTTCCACGAAGGGCGTGGTGTCGTAGGGATAGGTGATCTCCACACCTGCCGGCAGACCGCGGCCGATGACCTCCAGGGCGGAGCGCACACGGGCAGCGGTATCGATTGCGTTGGCGCCGATCGCAAGGTTGACGGCAAAACCGGTCGATGGCTGGCCGTTGTACCGCGAACTACCGCCGTAGCTTTCCTGACCGATCTCGATGCGCGAGACGTCGCTCAGGCGCACCGTCGCGCCGTCCTTTTCGACCTTCAGGATGATGTGCTCGAAATCGGCGACGGTGGTCAGCTGGCTTTGAGCGGTGATGGTGACGTTGATCTGCTGGCCGGGGATCGTCGGCTGGGCACCGAGCGAGCCAACGGAGACCTGGGTGTTCTGCGCCTGGATGGCTGACGTCACGTCGCTCGGCGTCAACTGGTATTTCAGCAGCTTGAACGGATCGAGCCAGACGCGCATGGCGTATCCCGAACCGAAGACATTGATGCTGCCGACGCCTTCCAGGCGTTGGATCTGATCCTCGATCGAGGTCGACATGATGTTGCCGAGGTCGACGGAGTTGCGTTTGCCGTCGGTCGAAACAAGCGAGCCGACGAGAAGGATGCTCGAGGTCGAGCGGGTGACGCTGATGCCGGCATCGATGACGTCGCTTGGGAGCTGCGACTGAACCAGCTGCAGCTTGTTCTGCACCTGCACCTGGGCGATATCGGGGTCGGCGCTCGTCCCGAAGGTGAGCTGGATGCTGGCCGAACCCGTCGATGAGGTCGAGGTCATATAAGTGAGATCGTCGAGGCCGGTCATGCCATCCTCGATGATCGTCGTCACCGATTTCTCGACAGTCTCGGCGCTGGCGCCGCGATAGGTGGCGTTGATGCGAACCGTCGTCGGGGCGATGTCGGGATATTGCGAGATCGACAGCGTGAAGATCGCCAGCAGGCCGGCGAGCATGATGGTGATCGCAATGACCCAGGCGAAAATCGGACGTCGGATGAAAAACTTGGCCATCGGTTGTTCCTGTGCGACGAGACGGTGACGATGCGGGGCTTCAGCGATTACTTCGCTGTAGGCTTCTGTGCGTCACCGGCCGCGGGCTGCTCGGCAGGCACGACCACGCCGTTGTCATTGATCTTCATCGGGACCGGCTTCACCGGCATGCCGGAGGTGATCGATTGCAGGCCGCTGACGATCAACTGATCGCCGTCCTTGATGCCTTCGGTCACGAGCCAGGAATTGTTGGAGGGCGAGCTGTTCTCGAAGGCGCGGGTTTCGACCTTGCCGTCGGCGGAAACGAACTGTGCCGTCAGCCGGCCGTTGGCGTCACGGCTTGTCGCCAGCTGCGGGAGCGCATAACCGGCCTCGGCGCCAAGCTCGACGGTTGCGCGGACATACATGCCGGGCAGGACAATACGGTCGGGATTGGGAAAGAGCACGCGGATGATGAAGGTACCTGTGGTCTCGCTGACCACCTGCTTCGACATGTCCAGCTTGCCCTGCTGGTTGTATTCCTTGCCGTTTTCCAGGATCAGGTGGAAGACGACATTGGCTTCGCCCTTGATGTCCCCGGCGGTCATCGCATCACGCAGCTTCAGCAGGTTGGTGCTCGATTCCGTCAGCGAGATGTAGATCGGATCGAGCTGGCGGATCGTCGTCAGCGCCGTCGTCTGGTTGGCAGAGACGACGTTGCCGACGTTAACGGCCGTCTGGTCGATGATGCCATCGAAAGGGGCGACGATCCTGGTGTGGTCGAGGTCGATCTGTGCCGCGGAAAGCGCGGCCTTCGCCGACTCGACTTCGGCCTTGGCCTGGAGCAGCGTCGTCTTGGCTGTTTCGAATTCGATCTGGGTGGCGCCGCTGCCGACGAGGCGCTGATAACGGTCGAGATTGCTTTCAGCGCTCGGCACGCTGGCTTGCGCCTTGGAGATAGCCGCCTTGGCCTGCTCGACGATGGCGATATAGGGTGCATCCTCGATCTGGTAGAGAAGGTCGCCCTTCTTGATTTCGCCGCCTTCCTTGAAGGCGATCTCACGGATGAGGCCGCTGACCTGCGGCCGGATATCGGCTGTCTGAAATGTCTCGGCGCGGCCGGGCAGGATCGTGGTGATTGGGAACGTGCCCTTCGTCAGCGCAATCACGCCGACGGGGGCAGCCTGCTGTGCCGCGCCTGCGCCCGCATTGCCGGCCGGCTTGGAGCCATTGTCGCTGCAGGCGGCGAGAAGGGCTGCGAATGCCAGGGCCGAGGAGATGAGGAGGGCACGCCGTATCATGCTGAATTCCTGTGCGGTGGCAATCGCCGTTCAATCTACGAGCTCGGGCCTGCGGGCTCGGCTTGACCAAGCGCAGGCTTATATAAGCGTCAGGATTGAGTTCGCTCCAAATGCCGTTATCCGAATTTAAGAAAAGCTTTACGAAGTGACGTAATTCAGCAATCATCACTTAGCAAGCGCTATTTTGCAGTGCGGCATCGACGAAACACACGATTTTTTCGGCGCGGCGCACGAGCGTCTCCTTGTCGTCGCGGGCGATCAGGACAGGGTGCAGCACGCAGGCCAGGACGTCTGCGACGGTATGTGCCGCACTCCCGGCATCGCGGCAATGATAACGTCCCTCCGCCATGCCTTCGTGGATGATCTCGCCGAGCTTCGCTTCGATGCGGGCGCGATAGCGATTGCCGGCCTCGAGTTTGGCTTCAATCGTCGAGAGTACCATTTCGAAGATATAAGGGTTCTTCTGGATGTCCTGCAGGTGGCTCTCCAGCAGGCGCAGGATGAAGCGGAGCAGTTGTTCCCTCGGCGGCAGGTTCCCATCAAAGGCTGCGAAGCGCTCGGCAGCATCGTCGAGATGGCGTCCGGCGATCGCATCGACGAGCGCGACCTTGGAACGGAAATGCTTGAAGACATTGGCGGGCGACATGTGGAGCGCGCCGGCGATATCGGCGATCGACACAGCAACGAAGCCGCGCTCGCGAAACAGCATCTCCGCCATGGAGAGAATGTCCTCTCGCGTTTCCTCGGCCTTGCGTCTTGGCCTTCTTGTCATCTGTTCCCCGCCGGGCCGAGCCCGATACCCCTTTTTGCCAATGCTAGCGCATAAGCCCGAAAATCGGAATCGATTTTCGGAAAGGATTATGCGCCGATTCAAAGTGATAGAGCGTCCTTAGCGCGTCCTTTCGGGCGCGCGGCGTTCTAGCGCTATTGGACGAAATGCTGCAAGCCGATGATCGGCCCGGCGGCTTTCGTGTGCCGCGATTTCAAGGGAAATAGCGGGCGAGGTTGGTTCGGACACGGGCAAGCGGCGTCTCGCCGCTATTGTCGGGAACGAAGCGCTCACCGGTGATCGCCTCGTAGGCTTTGATGTAGACGGCCGAGGTCTGCTCGATCAGTTCGGCGGGGATTTCCGGGATCTCGTCCTTATAGGGATCGCAACGCTCCGCCACCCAGGCGCGGACGAAATCCTTGTCGAAACTTTCCGGGCGTTTTCCAGCGGCAAAGCTTGCCGGATAGCTTTCGGCAAGCCAGTAGCGACTGCTGTCCGGCGTATGGATCTCGTCGGCGAGGATAATGTTGCCGTCACCGTCGGTGCCGAACTCGTATTTGGTATCGACCAGGATCAGCCCGTTTTTCGCCGCCATCTCCTGGCCCCGAGCAAAGAGGGCGAGCGCATATGTCGACAGCGTCTGCCATTGCTCTTTCGTCAGAAGGCCACGCGTGACGATTTCGGCCGGCGTCAGCGGTTCATCGTGGCCGCCGTCGAATTCCTTGCTGGTCGGCGTGATGACAGGTTCGGGCAGGATCTGGTTGTCGCGCATGCCATCGGGCAGACGCATGCCGTACATCTCGCGCTCGCCCTTTTTATAAAGCGTCAGGATCGAGGTGCCGGTGGTGCCGGCGAGATAACCGCGCACGACGATCTCGACCGGCAGGATGTCGAGCCGCTTGCCGATGACCACATTCGGATCGGGATAGTCGAGAACGTGGTTCGGGCAGATGTCCTTCGTCGCCTCGAACCAGTAGCGCGCCGTCTGCGTCAGTACCTCGCCTTTATAGGGGATGCAGGTGAGAATGCGGTCGAAAGCGCTCAGCCGGTCGGTGCTGATAATGATGCGGCGTCCGTTCGGAAGATCGTAATTCTCGCGCACCTTGCCGCGATAATAGTTCGGCAATTCCGGGAAATGGGCTTCGGAGAGAATTCGCACGGCGCTCGACTGTCCTTAATTATTGGGTGAAGACTTCCTGCTCTAGTTTCATTGCTGGGGAAGTCAAGCCGATCGGGTAATGCATCACAGCCAGAACAGAGCGGTAAGAAGCAGGGCGAGGCCGTAACTTGTGACGGCAAGCGGCCAGCCGGCGCGCAGGAAATCGCCGAAGCGGTAGCCGCCGATGCCCATTGCCAGTGTGTTGTTGTGATGGCCGAAGGGCGTCAGGAAATCGAGGGAGGCGCCGGCGGCGACCGCGATCAGATAGGCGTCCGGCGCATGCCGGCCGGCTCTTGCGAATTCCAGAGCGATCGGGGTCAGGACGATCGCGACCGTCGCGTTGTTGACAAAAGGCGTCAATGCCATGGCGAGGAAGAGGATGAGGGCGATGCCGATGAGCGGATGGGTGATCGGCACGACGAGGCTGAGCCAGCTGGCGATGGTTTCGGCCGCTCCGGTGCTCGCCACCGCCTGGCCGATCGGGATCATCGCCGCGAGCATGATGATGATCGGCCAATTGAGATCGGCCATCGCCCGACGGATGTTCAGATGATTGAGCAGAGCGAGCACGAGTACGACGCCGGCAAAAGCGACGTCGGGACGCAGGCCGGCCGCGGAGGCGGCGACGCCACAGGCAAAGAGCGCGAAGGGCCGCCAGGAAAGGAGCGCCGGTTCGGCCGGTGCTGTCGAGGCGAGTGGCAGGCACTCGCTTTCCTCCAACGCTTCTGAAATCGCCGGGCGCGGCCCCTCCAGTGTCAATATATCGCCGATCGACAATTGCAGGTCGAGGAAGCGGCCCTCGATGCGTGGCGCGCGCATGGAAAGGGCGGTGACCGCGATGCCGCGACGGTGGAAGATTTCGAGCGAGCGGACGCGCGAACCGACCAACGTGCTTTCCGGCATGACGACGGCTTCGACATGGGTGAAATCCGGCTGCAGGCCATGCGGATGGGCATCGGCCATCAGCGCCTGCGTGGCGGCAAGGTCGGCAAAGACCGCATCGGCGCCCTCGGCAAGCAGCACGTCGCCCGGTTCGATCACCGACTGGTCGAGCGGACCGAAGACGAAATTATCGCCGCGGATCAGCGCGTGCGGCTTGATGCCGAAACGCACCGGGCAATCGGAAAGCCGCACGCCGATCAGTGGCGAGATATCAGGGATGTAACGCTCGACGACGACGCGGCGCGCGGCCGGGGAGGTCGTCACCGGTGTTTCGTCGGGCTCCGGAAACAGGCGCTGCACGCGAAAGGCGATGAGCAGAATTCCGGCGATGGCGACCGGCAGGCCGTCATAGGCGAAATCGAAGAAGCGAAAGCCGGTTCCGGTCGCCTTGGCGAGCCCATCGCTGACGAGCAGGTTGGCCGGGGTGCCGATCAGCGAAACGAGACCGCCGAGCAGGGCTGCGAACGAGACCGGCATGGCGAGCTGGCGGCGGGGGATTTTCAGGGTCGCGCCGAGGCGTAGCGCCACCGGCAAGGTGATCGCAAAGGCGCCGATATTGTTCATGAAGATGGACATGAAGCCGGCGAGTGCGGAAGTGCCGGCGATGACGGTGAAGTCGGAGGGTCTTGTGGCCGCGAAACGGGCGGCGAGACTGTCGAAGAGCCTAGCGCGCGCGAGCACCTGGACGATCAGCAGGATCTCGACGACGGTGATGACGACGGGACTGGCGAAGCCCGTGAAGATCTGGTCGGCGGGATAAAGGCCGAGCGCATAGCCGGCAAGCAGGCCGGCGATCGAGACCACCTCGATGCGGATGCGATCGAGCGAGGAGAGAGTGAGCATCGCCAGCAGAAGGATCAGCAGGGATGCTTGCTCGAACATGGGCGGGTCCGTTGTTTCATCGATCAGGCGGACTGTAATCGTTCCTCATGCGCTGTACAGAGGCGCCTTCAGGTCAGGATTGAACAATCCTCACATCTCGCGTCAGGCTGGTGGTGCCTGCCACCGGCCGGCGGCATTCCGCTCCAGAATGGGCGTTGCGAAGACGCTGACGGTACGCGCGATCCATTGTGGCCCGACGGCTGCGAGGCTGTCGCGCCACCGCTCCGATTGCAGCATGGCCGCACCGATGGCGACGGGTTCGATACCACAGGCCATCAGCAGACGCAGGCCGGCAACGATCGAGGCACCGCTGGAAATGACGTCATCGATGAGTGCGACGCGCCGTCCCTGAAGCAGCGGCAGCATGCGTGGATCGATATAGAGGCGTTTCTGCTGTGTCGGCGTGGTGATCGAAGACAGGGCAACGGAGAGTTCGTCGCGATACCAGAATTTGCGTGAGGTGCCGAGCGGAACATAGCGGTCATGGCCGAGCTTCTGCGCCACGGCGGCGGCCAGCGTCAGGCCGAGCGTCGGCAGGCCGGCGACGACATCGATGCGCATGGGCCTGATCTTTTCGGCGAGGCTTTCGGCAAGCGTATCGAGGACGAGGAAGCTCGCCTGGTTGACGATCAGCGAGGCGAGGGCGTGATTGCCATCCGCCAGCTCACGGATCGGCAGGCGAAGCTGACGGCCATCTTCGAGCGCGGCGACATAGAAAGAGGTGAATTCGCCATCGCCGGCAAAGGTGCCGGGCGGGTGGATCTCCTGCCAGAAATCGTGCAGCGTCATCTCCGTCACAGCAGTCAATTGCGTCTCGTCCTTTCCAAGCCGGTTCTCCGGCGTAGTGCCTGCAATTCCGGTTCGGTCAGCGCACGCACGGCGCCTTTCGGCAGTTCGCCGAGTTCAAGCCCGCCAATTGCGACGCGCACGAGGCGCAGGCATTCGGTTCCCAGCGCCTCCAGCATGCGGCGGATCTGGCGGTTGCGGCCTTCGTCGAGCTCGACCTCGATCCATGAATTCCTGTCGCCCTGGCGCAGGCGCCGCGCGGCGGTCGCCGTCAGCAACTCGCCGTCGTGGCGGATGCCCGATGTCATGGCGGCAATGTCCTCGTCGTCCATGATGCGGTCGATCTGGACATGATAGGTCTTCGTCACATGCGTGACCGGATCGAGCAGGATCTGGGCGAATTCGGTGTCGTTGGTGAAAAGCAGCAGGCCCTCGCTCGCTTTGTCGAGCCGGCCGACGGGAGAGAGATGCGGGATGTCGAAATCCCTGAGGCAATCATAGACCGTCGGCCTGCCTTCTGGATCGTGGCGGGTGGTGACGAGACCGCGGGGCTTGTTGAGCATCAGATAGATTTTCGCTTCGGCAGCGATGGCGAGGCCATCGATACTGATCCTTGCCGTGGCAAGATCGACCCATGCGGAGGTATCGCTGACGGTGCGGCCGTCGACCGCAACGCGATTTTCGGCAATCAGACGTTCGGCCTGCGTGCGGGAGCAATAACCGAGCTTGGAAAGGGCGCGGGGAAGGGTAACCCGCTTAGCCGCGGCGTTATCGGCGGGCTTTGTCCGCTCACGCGTCTTGTGCGGTGGGCGCCGCTCCCTCATCTGCCATCCTTGTCCTGCTTTTGGTGCCGCTTTCTTGCATGAACGGCGCAAGGATGCCAGCAAGGCAAATTAAAAACGAGGAGGAATGACAGGCGCCGCAAAAGAGGCTCAGCGCTTTGGGGTAAAGCGCCGTCACGGCTTTATAGGGTGGCGCTGCCTCAGCGGCAGGCCATGAAGCCGGCCAGTTCCTTACGGCTGACGACGATACCGGCGGCGGCCTTGACCGGGTCCGGATGTGTGTAGGACAGACTAGGCATTTCCGGCAAATCGAGTGCCTGGCGCATATTCATGATGCCGACCGCATAGCGGCCATTGGCGCTGTCGACGCTGACTTCGATTATGCAGTTGGCTCGCTTGTTTTCCATGGTAGTCCTCCCTTCGTTTTTTATGTTCCCATAGCTCACATTAAAAATTGGTTTTTGTAAGACATAAGCATTTACGCACCCTGCCGAAAAACGTTCGGCGGGTGCGTAAAAAACTAGTTTATGGGTCGGTATAGCGTGTTCAGCGCCACCATTGGCGTGGCTGGGGCTGTGGGCTGCCGGAAAGCAGGTATCCGGCGAGGAATCCGATTGCGCCTGCAAGCACCAGCGCAGTGGTCGTTGCGGCCGGATGCTCGCGGGCGGCGTCGGCGGCAGCGACGCCTTCGGCCCTGATCTGGGCGACAGCATTCTTTGCCCGAGGCAGGGCTTCGTCATAAGCCTTGCCGGCGCGGCCGCGCACTTCGTAATAGGCTTCGGCGCCCTGAGCGGAAATCATCTTCTGCAGGCGCGAGACTTCCTGCTGGAGTGCGGCAATGTCCTTGCTGACAGATGCTCTGATATCATCGGTATTGGCAGCCATGTTGGTCTCCTTCCTTCAATGGGAAAGACAACACCCAACTCGGTTATAGGTTCCGAAATCTCAGCCGCTGATTTGTGACGGAAATTTAAAGCTCGCCGGTTGGCGCCACTTTAATCCTCTGTTAACCATAAATCCGCGCAAGATCCTGTTTTTTCGCTATCTTTCGGTAGCTGGGAGCGACTTTCCGATGGATTTTTGACCAGTCGGTAAAGGAATTTTCGAGAATCCGCTCCGAAAACGCGTCCTGTGGATAATATCCATCAACAAAACACCAGCGGAATCAACCTGTTACAAAAATGTCAAAAAACTTTTGTTTGGTGTGTTGACTGTTTGGGAGGGTTAGTTCTATAAGCCCACTCACTGAACGAGGGCGGCGGCGCTGCTGGCGACGAAGTCTTTCGTTCTAAAGAAACTCAAGCGGATTAGCGG
>NZ_JBFTZZ010000026.1:0-94699 GCF_056406515.1 Rhizobium sp. P1_B8
TGCGGTATCCAATCCGCGCATCAGAGCTTGATCACCGACGTCCTTCAGGTCCCGTCTCCACCTATGAGCGTGCATCCTTGACCACCGCTCCGCCGAGCGGTTGGTCTCGTGCGTCCAGAGTCTTGACAACGGACATCAGAGCATCCGGTTGACTGAAAAATGCGGCCCGATATCGCGCAGGAAATCGAGATAGTTGAGCCCGCCCAACCAGTCGGCATTGTTGACCATGACAGCATCTGTCGGACCGTCCCCGAAAGCGAGGAACCGCTCGAAGACACGCCGGATGCCGATCAGGTTTTTCGTGATCTGCTCTTCGCTGAGAAAGGGACGCGACGTGTCGCGGAAGCTCGGATCGCCCAGGCGGCTTGTCGCACCGCCGAGCAACGCAATGGGTTTGTTGCCGGTCTTCTGGAACCACCGCAGCATCATGATCGGAATGAGATGCCCGACATGAAGGCTGTCGGCGGTGAGATCGAAGCCGTTATAGGCTGTGCCGGCTCCTGAACAAAGCCAGCTGTCGAGTGCTTCCAAGTCGGTGCATTGATGCAGGAAGCCGCGCTCGCTCAAAGTGCGAAGAAAGTCGGATCTAGGTCCGGCGGGCCGAGAGGATAGTATCACGAGGGTCTCCATTTGGGCCGATCAGGCCGGAGACCTACTGTTGACACACGTGCCGCCGACCGTGCGGCGTCTCGAGTGTCAGGAATATGACCTTGCGCCGCTCTATGGGAGCAGCGTGTAATAGAAGCTCGAAAGATTCAGGGCGCAGGTCATGCATCCTTTTTACCATGCGACAGCGCAATCGCAAGGGGATGCGAACTGACGACATTGAACGGATCGCAACGCTCCCATCCCCCCATCCGCCCCCCACAAAAATACTCGCACCCGCATCAATTTGCTTGCCGTTCTGCAATGCGGCATATGTTTGTTCTCATAGGCAAGTGGCATGAGCGGGGAACCATGACGTCGACGCATATGGATAAGACGGGGGATGGCGTCGGCCGGAAGGGCTTTGTCGGACTGGTCATCGGCGCGGTCGGCGTCGTCTATGGCGATATTGGCACTAGCCCGCTCTATGCCTTTCGCGAGGCGTTGAGGCCCTTTGCCGCCGATGGCGTGCATGAGACCGAGGTCATCGGTCTGATTTCGCTGATGGTCTGGACGCTGACGATCATCGTGACCTTCAAATATGTGCTCTTCCTTCTCAGGGCGGACAATGACGGCGAAGGCGGCGCGCTTTCGCTCCTTGCCCTCCTGATGAAGAAGATGGGACGAAACGTGCCGGTGCTCTTCTTCGCCGGCCTGATCGGCGCTGCCCTCTTCATCGGCGATGCGATGATCACGCCTGCTTTGTCGGTCATGTCGGCGCTCGAGGGCTTGAAATTGATCACACCCGCCTTTGCCGAATACGTCCCGCTTGCGTCGGCAGCGATCATGGTCGTCCTCTTTGCCGTCCAGTCGAGGGGAACAGCGGCCGTCTCCAAGCTTTTCGGGCCGATCACGGTGTTGTGGTTCCTGGCCATGGCGGCCGGCGGCCTCATCCATATCGGCGACGACTGGAGGATTCTGGCCGCGCTCAATCCGGCCAATGCATTCCTGTTCCTCACCCATGCCGGCAGCGTCGGCCTCATCGTGCTCGGCGCCGTTTTTCTGACGGTGACGGGTGCCGAGGCGCTCTATGCCGATCTCGGGCATTTCGGACGCCGCCCGATCCAGATGGCATGGTTCGTACTCGTCTTTCCCGCATTGTTGCTGAACTACCTCGGGCAAGGCGCGCTGGTTCTCGCCCATCCCGAAACGGCCGGCAACCCGTTCTTTCTGATGTATCCCGACTGGGCCTTGCCGCCGATGGTTCTTCTGGCGACGATGGCGACGATCATCGCCAGCCAGGCGGTGATAACAGGCGCATTTTCGCTGTCCCGCTCGGCGGTTCACCTCGGCTTCCTGCCGAGACTCAGGATCAAGTTCACGTCGGAGACCAACACCGGCCAGATCTACGTGCCCGCCGTCAATCTTCTCCTGCTGGTCGGCGTGCTGATGCTGATCTTTTCCTTCGGCGACTCCGAGTCGCTGGCGACCGCCTATGGCATCTCCGTGACTGGAACCATGGTCATCTCGACCATGCTGGTCTTCCAGTTCCTTCGGGTCGTCTGGGGCTACTCCCTCGTGCTCGCCGCCGCCTGGCTGCTGCCGCTCTTCACCATCGAAGTCATGTTCCTGGCGGCCAATCTGCTGAAGATCTACGATGGCGGCTGGGTTCCGGTCGCCCTTGCGCTGGCAATCATGATCCTGATGTGGACATGGACCCGAGGCCAGGCCTATCTGAAGAGGCTGCGAGCCAACAACGAGATCCCGCTCGATTCCTTCATCAGGTCGATCGAGCGAAAGTCGGACCATTCGCCGGTCACCGTTCCGGGAACGGCAGTGTTCCTGACCAGCGTTCCGGACCGCACGCCGAACGTGCTGCTCCACAATCTCAAGCACAACCACGTGCTCCACGAACAGAACGTCATCCTGACCGTGTGGACCGAGGACGAACCTTATGTCCCCGACAGCCGCCGCATCAAGATCAGCCAACTCTCGCCGCGTTTCGTGCGCCTCGACATCACCTTCGGCTTCATGGACGACCCAGATGTCACCAGGGCATTGGCTCTTTGCCGGGAGGGCGGCTTCAAGTTCGAGATCATGAGGACTTCCTTCTATCTCGGCCGCCGGAACCTCGTCAGGACGCCGAACACCGGGCTGCCCGCCTGGCAGGAGCGCATATTCATGGCGCTGGAAGGCTTGGCGATTGATCCTTCCGACTATTTCAACTTGCCGTCCAATCGCGTCGTCGAACTCGGCGAACAGATCGCCATTTAGGTCAGGACGCCGCTCGGCGACATAAGGATCGCGCCGGTATCAGCCCCGGTATCGCAATGCGTTGACGATGATGGCGAAAGCGCGAGGCGCTGAACTTCAGGCTTTGGCCGAGATCGCGCTCAATTCCTCGAGATCGAGATCCCGTTCCAGCTCGCGCAATGTCTCATCATCGATCTCGCCGGCGCGGTGGAGGCGGATGAGTTCCCGGCGTCCCGTGGCAACTGCTTCGAGAACGACGTCGAAGTGCGCATGCAGCACCGGTATGTAGTGCTCGGTTCTCTCGGCATAGTCGACGATCGACGTAGCCCGGCGCTGGTAGCGCTCCAGCAATTGCGGATGGATGAGTTTCCCCTCCGCATCATATGCCAGGCTCTGGACGATCCCGAACTGCGCCTGCGCCATGGCGGCTTCGGCCTGGCTAATCGTCAGGCGCGGTCTTTCCGACTCCGGCTGCTCCACCAGCCGCGCCCAGGCAATCACCCGCCCCAATGTCGTGCCCTGTATGAGCACAGTTCCGAGAATGACGGCGAAGGCCGTCACGAGGATGAAGTCGCGGCCGGGAAATCCTTCCGGCAAGCTCAGCGCCAAAGCAAGCGTCACCACGCCGCGCACGCCCGCCCAGCTGAGAACGGTGGCGCCGCCGACGCCGAGCGGCGCGGCGCGTGTGAACCCCAGGGCAGTGCATAACCTGATGACGAAATCGGCGGCGAAGACCCAGGCAAAACGCGCGAGCACGAGCGCCACGAGGATCGCCAGCATCGGCAATCCCATGGTCGCGATCACGGTGGCAAAGCCGCCGCCGCGTTCGACGACATCCCGGAGCGACAGCCCGATCAGGATGAACACCGCCGCTTCCATCAGGAAGATCATCACCGTCCAGAACGAGATGCCGCGCATGCGCATTGCGGCTGAAAGCACGGTGTGCTGGTGCCAGCTCATGATCAGGCCGGCGGTAACCGTGGCGATGACGCCGGAAACATGCAGCTGCTCGCCGAGCAGATAGGCAATCCAGCCGAGCAGCACCGAGGCTGCGATGATGAGATATTCGTCGCCGAGACCCCGGACAAGTTTGTACCATGCCGTTCCCACAACGATGCCGACGACGGCGCCGCCGAGCGCCAGCACGAGGAAGCTGCCGGCCGCCTCCCCCGCGCTGAAGGCGCCCGTCGCGGCAGCGGCAACGGCAAAGCGGAAGAGAACCAGGCCGCTGGCATCGTTGAGCAGGCTCTCGCCTTCCAGCAGAATCTGAAGCCGCCGCGGCAGCCTGACCCGCTGCAGCACAGCGCGCGCCGCAACCGCATCAGGCGGCGCAACGATCGCGCCAAGGGCAGCGCACGCCGCCCAGGGAAGCGACGGAAAGATGAGGTGGGCCACAACGGCGACGACCGCGCAGGTGAAGAACACCGCGCCGACGGCAAGCGAGGCGATGCCGATCACATGCCGCCGCAACCGCCCGGCGGCAATGGACCAGGCGCCATCCATCAACAGCGGCGGCAGGAAGATGACCAGCACCAGCCCGGGATCAATTGATATCGCCGGCAGCCCCGGCACAAACGCCAGCGAAGCACCACCCGTCAGCAACGCCACGGACGGCGGCAATCCGAGCCTGTGGGCCGCATAGTGCAGCGCGATGATCGCAAGAAACATCGCGATGACGAGCTCGAATAAGTGGGTTGGTTCCATATGCCTCTGCCCCGGCTCGGAAACTAATCTTGGATGCCTACGGCATTCTTCCTTAAATCGAAATCGATCTAGGGAAGAATGCAGCAATTCAAAGTGTTACAGCGTTCTTGCACATCTGAACAGCGGCGTGGCGCTGCAAACGCCGCCGGCCTGGCAACGGCTGCTCCAGAGGCAGCCGGAGACAATTTTCGCTTTGTGTCATCAACGCTGGGGCTGCACCTAGCGATTTCCTTGAGGGCTAGCCGTATTGATCTTGCTTGGAACCACCCTCACCTCAATCACGCCTCAATGACCCGCCCGGCGCATGTCACGTGACGACGCTGAATCTCCAAGCCCTCGCCATTTGAGTTGCGCCTGATCGCATTAAGGAGGATTCTGCCCGGCACCGCGATGCCAGGTTCGGTCTCGGATGACCTCAGCCATGGCGACGATCTACGGCGACTTCTACTTGTCCAGCCTCAAACGTCTTTCGCGGCTCATTCCGACTTGCGTGATCTAGATCTGAGACATCTGGCCCGAAAGGGCGTCAACAGGGAGGTTCGTCATGAAAATCGTTCTTATCGGCGGCACTGGGCTCATCGGGTCCAAGACCGCGGCGCGTCTGCGCGCTAAAGGCCACGAGGTGCTGGCCGTCTCGCCAAGCACCGGCGTCAACACCATCACCGGCGAGGGCCTGGCGCAAGCGCTGGCCGGCGCCGATGTCGTCGTCGACCTTGCAAACTCTCCATCGTGGGAGGACAAGGCGGTTCTCGAATTCTTCGAAACCTCGAGCCGCAATCTGCTCGCCGCGGAAGCCAAGGCCGGCGTCAAGCACCATATTGCGCTCTCCATCGTCGGAACGGAGCGCCTGCCTGAGAACGGCTACTTCCGTGCCAAACTCGCCCAGGAGAAACTCATCAAGTCATCGCCGATCCCCTACACGATCGTCCATTCGACCCAGTTCCTCGAATTCCTGAAGGGCATCGCTGATGAAGCGACCGTCGGCACCGTCGCTCGTCTTTCTCCCGCAGCTTTCCAGCCCATCGCATCGGATGATGTTGCCGATGCGATGGCGGATGTCGCGCTTTCAAAGCCGCTTAACGGCACGATCGAGATTGCCGGTCCCGAGCGCGGTCACATGCACGAGATCGTTGCCCGGTATCTGAAGGCCATCAACGATCCGAGGAGAGTCCAGGCAGACGCTCATGCGCGCTACTTCGGGTCTGAACTGGACGATCGCTCGCTTGTGCCCGGCGAGGGCGCGAGGCTCGGCAAGATCGACTTTGCGGATTGGTTTCGACAGTCCCAACGGCCGACTTAAGTCCAGGCAAATCCACATCGGCATTCAACAAGCAGAGGGATTACGACAATGAATTCAGCTTTGTTATCGCTATGTGTGTCGGCCACGGTTTGCCTTTTTGGCACTTTGGCGGTTGCCGCCGAAGACGGCGCAGCCGTCACACCGCTCATGAAAAAGGACCTTCCGAATTATCCCGGCAAGGAAGGGCTGATGATATCGGTCGAGTATGGGCCGGGAGGTTCCTCGCCTATTCACAAACATGAGGCGAATGCATTCGTCTACGTTCTGGAGGGCTCGATCGTGATGCAGGTCAAGGGCGAAAAAGAAGTCACCTTGTCGCCGGGAGAGACCTTTTACGAAGGTCCTTCCGACATTCACCTGGTCAGTCGCAATGCGAGCAAGTCCAAACCGGCGAAGTTCATCGTCGTGCTGCTGAAGAAGAAGGACGCTCCGGTTGTCATGCCGGTGAAGTGACATTCCGTAGGATAGCGGCGAACCCGTGCGTCCCTGAGGCGACCAACTCCTCTTTCATCATGCTCGGGCTCGTCCCGAGCATCTGCAGACCGCGCGGCAAAATGTCAGGCACAAGGCCGAGGATGACGTAATACCGCCACCAGAACCGGTGGCTACTTGTATCACCGCGAACGGCACAGGCCCGCCGCCGACGTTCTGGACCCGGCCCTCCAGGACCAGCTCATGGACAAGCTCGCTGAGCTGAAAGGCATAAAGCTTTTCTGCTCAGGTTTAATTGGAATTTCTGGTCTACTCTCCTTAAATCCTGCGTCTTGAGGCAAAGGAAGACAGATGAAAAGGCGGACCCTTGTGCTTGGAGGTGCGGCTATCGTGGCATCATCCGTGGCTGCGGTGGCGATCTGGCCGCGGCGGCATATCACTGTTGCCGCCAGGACATTCGACTGGAAGGGAACGGATTTCGTAAGCGGCGGCACAAAGTCGATCGCCGTGGAAAAGCTGCCCGCGCCGCTCTTTCGCACCCGTCCGAATTGCGTCGTGACCGTCGTCCAGACCCTTGGCCCCTGCCATGTCAACAATATTCCGACCCGTCAGGACGTCTCGGAAGGAAAGGCTGGGCTGCCCCTGCGGCTGGCCGTTCGTATCGTCCATGCGGCCGATTGCCGACCGGTCGAAAACGCCGATATCGAAATCTGGCATACCGATCACCGCGGCATCTATTCCGGCCGCGAGGCTGCGCAGATATGTACACTTGGCGATGCCGAGGCGATCAGCGGGCTTGCCTTTCGCGGCCGCCAGCTGACGGATGAAAACGGGCAGGCAAGCTTCCTGACGGCCTATCCCGGATGGTATCAGGGCCGCACGCCGCATGTTCACTGCCGCATCCTTGTCGAGGGCAAGGAGCTTCTCGTCAGCCAGATCTATTTCGACGATACGCTGAGCGATATCATCTATGGCGAGCATCCCGACTATCTCGGGCGCCCTGCCCGCGATACGCGCAACGACGAGGACGGCATCATCCCGGAGGATGCTGCCGATCACATCTTCGATTTCGAGAAGCTCGACGGCGGCGTGCTATCCGCCACCATCACGATCGGCCTTTCTGTCTGAGCTCCGCACCCTCGACCACGACTACCTCCCCGGCCGTGGAATCCGGCACGGGGAAGAGGTCAAAGTCGGCATGTCGGTCGGAGCACGCCGCCTATATGCCTGCATACCATTCGTAACCGCGATCCTCCCAGAAGCCGCCATTGCCGCCGTAAAGCTGGCCGAGATCGGCGACCGCTTCGATGCCGGTCAGGTATTTTGCCTGCTTGTAGCCGAGTTGGCGTTCGACCCGGAGCCGGAGCGGCGCGCCATGAGCGACTTCGAGATCGCGGCCGTTCATGGTGTGGGCAAGGATCGTCTGGGGGTGGAACGCATCGACGAGATCAATGCTTTCGTAGTACCAGCCGCTTCCATCCAGCGTCTTTTCGTATTCGTCGGCGCAGTGGAAGACGATGTAGCGGGCCTCGGGTTTCAGACCCGCCGACTGCAGCAGCGCGCCGAGTGGCACGCCGGTCCATTTGCCGATCGCGCTCCAGCCTTCAACGCAGTCGTGCCTGGTGATCTGCGTGCGGGCCGGCAGCGCTTTCAGCTCCGCCAGCGACAGCTGCATCGGCTTGTCGACCAGCCCGCCGACCTCGAGCTTCCAGCTTGAAAATCGCTGGTTCATCCAGTCGATATACCGGGCATTATCAGGCATGCTCGTGCCATTGGCGCGGAAGGTCGGCGAGATATCGGCTTCCGTGAACTCGCGGGCAAGCGCGTCGTCGCCGAGCAGGAAGCGCTGCGTCTTCATGCTGAAGCCTTCGGCGATCTTCAGCACCGATTTCGTCCGATCGCTTTCGACGAGGGCATCGCAGCCGGCAAGCCCCAGCGCCGATGCCGTCATGCTCGCGCCGATCAGGAAACGACGCCTGGTAATGATGCGGCTCATGATTTTCCTCCCTGCCCGATATCGTAATAGCCGGTGATGATCGAGCGCAGATTGTTGAACACGCCCGAAACCAGCACCATCGCCACATGCACGGCGACGAAGGCGACGAGCGAGAAAGCAGTCAGGAAATGTAGCGTGCGAGCCGATTGCCGGCCGCCGAACAGATCGAGCAGCCAGGGCGCAACCGCATTGAAGCCCGGCGACATGGTAAGTCCCGTCCCGATCATCAGCGGCAGCAGCACGAAGATTACGGCGACATAGGCGAGTTTCTGCAGCGTATTGTAGTGGCGTGCCTCGGGCCCCTTGGGAAAGCGCAGCCGGACGTGACTGACGATCTCATGGCCGAGATGCGAAGGCTTCAGCTCTTCGGCCGCCGGCAGCAGATCGCGGCGGAAATGCCGACTGATAAAACCATAGGCGAGATAGATGAAGCCGTTGATGACGAACAGCCAGGCAAAGAAGAAATGCCAGCGCCGGCCAGAAGCCAGATCCTGGTAGCTCGGCAAGGTCAGCCAGTTCGGAAAACCGCGCACGGTAGCGTCGCCGTCGACATTCGAAACTCCGAGAACGCCCGTCGTATCGAAGGTCAATCCGCCTATATGCGTCACACCCTTCAGCGCATCGCCCTCCTGCTCCGCCTCCATGGAAATGAAGGACGGATCGTCGTCGGCGCCGTACTGGCCCCAATAGAGCGCCGGATGCGCGTTGAAGATCTGCAGGCCGCTGTAAAGCAGCACCGTCATGCACAGCACATTCACCCAGTGCGACAGACGCACCAGCAGGCTATGGCGGTAGAAGAGCGTGCGTCCGCTCGCCATGCCGGCATCGGTCGTGGCCATCGTAATTCCTCCGGATCGGCGTGAAAGGTCTTCGCGAGAAAAGACGCGGCCGCCGGCGATAAAGTTTCAGCGGCCACGGCCAGAGCTTACTTCATCGCATCGCAGGCCTTCATCATCGTGTCCTTCTTCATGCTGTCCTTCTCCATGCCCGCATTGTGCGTGCAGTCGGCCTTGGTGCTGCCAGTCGCCATGTTGTCCTTCTTCATCGCGTCCTTGGACATCGCATCCTTCGACATCGTGTCGGTCTTCATGCTGTCTTTCTTCATCGCATCGCTGCTTTGGGCGCTGGCGACGCCGGCAAGCGACAGGCCGATGACGAAGGCGCAGGCGGCAAGGCTGGAAAGGATCTTGGTCATGAGGGTCTCCTCGGATCGATTGACATATCCGCCAGCACCCGCCGACGGCTCACAGTCCTGAATTCGATCTCCTTGCGAAGGCGGTTACAGCCCTCACGCTTATGTGATAGCGCTACAGGGCCGCGCGTCTTTTAGAGACGCGCAAAGGACGCTGTACACTTTGAATTGCCGCCGGAAGATTTTTGATCGACCTGTAACC
Organism: Rhizobium sp. P1_B8; assembly: GCF_056406515.1. Classification (NCBI taxonomy): domain Bacteria; kingdom Pseudomonadati; phylum Pseudomonadota; class Alphaproteobacteria; order Hyphomicrobiales; family Rhizobiaceae; genus Rhizobium; species Rhizobium sp. P1_B8. The sequence goes on from NZ_JBFTZZ010000026.1 coordinate 9,665, forward strand.
AAAGCGTCATCCACCCGAATGACATTGCAGACGAGATGACGAGCGCCCATTCGGAACAAGCACTGAAGATGCTGATGCTTCTTTCCCTTGACGGGGACGAGGCGGCCTATCGACGTCTGCTCGTGACGTTGCGGGCCCTGCTCGTCGGCTATTATGGCGGGCGGATCGGCACTACCGCGAAATCCGACACGGAAGATCTCGTGCAGGAGACGTTGCTGGCGCTGCATTCGCGCCGGTCGACCTATGACAGGGAGCGGCCGTTCACCGCGTGGTTCTTCTCGATTGCCCGTTACAAGCTGATCGACCACCACCGAAAGCATGGCGGCCGGTACAGGGCGGAAATGGAGCTGGACGAGGAGATCGAAGACGATTTCAGGGAGGATGCGATTACAGCGCGCATGGATGTCGAACGGCTGTTGAGCGGCCTGCCGCAGCACCAGCAGGATCTGATCCGTCAGGTCAAGCTCGAGGGGCAGTCGGTGGCCGATACGGCGAGCCGCACCGGACAGTCGGAATCGGCGGTCAAGGTCGGCGTTCACAGAGGCATCAAGGCGCTGGCGGCAAGATTGCGAGGTGGAATGTGAGAGAGACTGAGGACGTGATCGACAGCCTTGTCCGGGATCTGAAGCCGGTGCCGAGGCATGCACTCGAACGCCGCTTCGCGCTCGCCATCCTGCCTGCTCTGGCAATCTCGCTGCTGCTTATGCTGGTCGTCGTCGGCCTTCGCACCGACATGGCGCAGGCGCTGATGCTGCCGGTCTTCTGGATCAAGTCCGCCTACAACGCCCTGCTCGCAATCGCCGCCTTCGCAGCCGTTTATCGCCTATACCGGCCGGATGGCTCGGAAGGCCGCTTTTTCGGGGTTGCCACGGCTATCGTACTCGCCCTCGCCGTCATGGCGGTCATCCAGCTCGCTTTGTCGCCGGCCGCAAGCTACCCCGTGCTGGTGCTCGGCTCCTCCGCCCTGCATTGCCCGCTGCTGATCTTTGCCTTTGCCATGCCGATCCTGATCGCAAATACCTGGGTGCTGCGTGGCGGCGCGCCGAGCAACCTCGGGGTGACAGGCTTCATCGCCGGCATTGCCGCCGGCGCATCCGGCGCCTGGGTCTATTCCTGGTTCTGCACGGAAAACGGCCTGCCCTTCGTCACCCTCTGGTATTCGCTCGGCATCCTCCTGACCGGTGCGATCGGCGCGCTGCTCGGCCCCCGCCTCCTGCGCTGGTAGCACCGGCTGCTTGCGGCGCAGCGTCGACAATCCTTCATCCGGCATGAAACCAGATGCAACATTCCTGCGTACTACTCCGGGGATGAGTACTGCGTACCCCCTGGATACGAAAACACAGGCAGCGAGGAATGATGGCATGGTCAGGAAAGAAAGCGTAGCCCATATCACCCGGCAAACCGCGGAACAGGGGCTGGCCAGGCTGATGATGAGGCTGCCTGCGACGCGGGGAACGATCAGAGCGGCCGCGGCGAGCCAGCCCCATTTTTACGAATGAGCGGCACCTATGGCGAAGCCTGCGCGGTCCTCGATCGCATGCGCCGGGATAGATCGGCCGATCCCGCAATCATCACCGAATACGAGATCATCTGCGCGGAAATCGAAGCCGACGTCATCAGGATCCTGCTCGGCGATCAATGAGAGCCTCGCAAGCGCCGGGGCGGATCGTCACCGCGATGATTCAACGCCCTATTAGGTTTGTGGCCCACCGCGGTATCCAACCGGGCAATACGCCCCCCATCAGGTCAGCAAGCCATCCACATGGATGGCGATGCTCAACGTATCCGTGTCGAAATGCAGCGACGTCCCGTCGGAGATCTTGTAATGGAAGGTGTCGCTCACGTCTCCGCTGAGCCCGGCAAGTTTCGCCGCGTCGGCCGTATAAGTGTAATCTCCATCACTATCGACATGGATGGTGCCGTAGTGGCCGGTGAGCGTCACGCCGTCCTTGTCGACGTATTCGCCCTCGAAGCGGCGAAGCAGCAGGGTTCCATTGGCCGAGCTGTCGTTTTCGAGGAGATTGCCATAATGGGCTCCATCCAAATCGGAGGAGATTTTCAGGCTGTCATGGGTTGCGACAAGCGCAGGCGCCGTGTCCGTATGCGTCGTATCGCCGACTGCGAGACTATCGCTGCTCGCAAGCAACGTCGCCTGGGCCTCGTCGAGCGTCGTGTTGTTGCTGACCGGAAAGGTGTTCGCGGCGATGATGGCGGGAGAGATGCTGTAGGGCGTGACATCGCTGGCGATGACATTGTCGTGGAACGAGCCGGATGCCGGCCTGTCGACCTTCAGCGCCGCCTGTGACAGGTCGTCGAAGACGTTGTTGTGAATATCGATATCTTCGCGAACGTAAGTGGGGGTGCCGACAGCGCTGATCGCCACGCCCCATACGCCATCATGGATATAGTTGCCTGATATATCGTAGTCCCGCGTGTCGCCCGTGTCGCCAAGGCCGATGGCGTAAGACCAGCTGTAACCGCCATATCCGGAGATATCGTTGTCGTGGATGGCGATGTTCGTGCCCGCCTGCGCGCTGACCCCGAAGCCGCCGCCGACCAGCATATTATCCTCGACCACGGCATTCACCGCCCGGATGAGCGTGATGTCGCCTTTTGGACTGGCAGCACCCGTCTGGTCGATATAATTCCCGCTGATCAGGATATTGCTGCTGTCGTTCATCTGGACGGCATCTGCCGTGGTGCCATGGCTGTTCGTGACGGTGTTGTTGAGAAAATTGACGCCGTTGATCTTCTCGATCCAGACGCCGTCGCCGTTCACGTCGTTGATCGTGCTGTTTTCGATGGTGATGTTCGAGCCGGTCCGGAAGGTGATCGAACCGGCCTTGCCTGCCAAGCCGGTATGATCGACCTCAACATTGCGCACGGTCCAGTTCGAAACATATCCGCCATAGATGGCTGCCCCGCCGGTGTCCGAGATCTTGATATTCTCGATGACGATGTTCGATGCATAAAGGCTGTGAATACCATCGCCAGGGCTATGGATGACTGGCGCATCGCCGACCCCGTAGCTGCCGATGGTGATCGGGGCACTCACTGTGCCGGAATATTTCAGATCGAGTTGGTCGTTGAACACGCTTCCGGCGGCGAGCAGCACGCTGTCGCCCGGCTGCAGCTTCAAGTTTTCCACCGCCCAGAACGACGAAAACGGCGTGTCCTCGCTCGTTCCGCTGTTGCCGTTGGAGCCTATCGCCGGATTCACATAATAGATTGTCATATCGCCTTGTTCTCGAATTGCCGCGCAACCGTCTGCATCGGCTGCAACGCGTGGATCGGATGCGGTCGGGGTTAAAGGCCATCAAGAGGGCCTTCGGTATTGCCTTCACGGCGGTTGGCAGACCCTGTGGGCCTGCCTTGGTCCCGAGAAACGCCTGGCGGTGGCGGTATATTAGAGGCTACAACTTATAAGAAAATAATCTACAGAACAACGACCGAAAGGTGAATGAGCCGTATCGCAGCCCGCGACCAATGGTCACCGGAGCTGACAGTGAACACGCTTTTGCAGGCTTTCCGGTGCATTTGAATGCAGCTGCGGTTCATTATGAGACACCGCAACGTTCCGCGGGCAAGGACGAGGTGCGCATCCAGGAAGGCGTTGCTCCGCCAATGCACGACCGGGTTGCAGCTGCGGCGAAGGTTGCGCTCGTTCGGTCGTTGCCTGAATCCGATCCCGCGGCAACGAAGCGGCCGGCGAAAACTTGCGGTTGAGCTTGAAAAAACGCGTCCGCGCTCCGCACGGGGGCTGACGGCTGCTCATGAAATCCCGGAAACTTTCCGGGATTTCTCCTTGTGTCATTGCAGCCTCGCACCCTCAGCCCAGCAAGTTATCCATATGGATGTAGACGGTCAGCGTATCGCCGTCGGTGTGGTGCGAGTTTCCGTCGTTGATCCCGTAGCTGAAGGACTCGCTCACATGGCCGTCATGGTCGGGAAGCTTCGTTTCATCGAGCGTGTAGGCATAGTTGCCTTCCCGGTCCACGTGGATGACGCCGTAGTCGCCGGTCAGCGTCAGGCCGTGCTTGCCGACGCTTTCGTCGCCGAATCGGCGCAGAACCAAGGTGTCGTTGTCAGAGCTGTCGTTTTCGAGAAGATTGCCGCGATGGGCCTCGCCCGTATCGGTAAAGATCTTCAAATTGTCATGGACGGCGACAACAGCCGGATCCGCGGACGCCTCCGTGACTGCGGCAGTCTTGGCAACCGGGCTCGCCAGCACCGTTTCGACATTGGCGACCGTATGGTTGTTACTAACGGTGAAGGTGTGTGCGTCGACGATGGACGGCGATATGGCGGTGGCCGTGGTGCCGGTCTCGATCGTATTGTGGGTGAAGGAGCCGGAGGCCGGCCTATCGACCTTCAGCGCCGCCTGCGAGAGGTCGTCGAAGACATTGTCGTGCACCTTGATATTCGTGCGGGTATAGCTGGTGCCGCTCGCGCCGCTGACGGCAACGCCCCATGCGCCGTCATGAATGTGGTTGCCTGAAATATCATAGTCCCGCGCATTGCCTTGATCGCCAAGGCCGACGCCGAAGGACCAGTCGTAGCCGTGAAATCCGGATATGTCGTTGTCGCGGATGGCGACATTCTTGCCGGCCGGCGCGCTGATACCGAAGCCGCCGCCGGTGAGAACATTGTCCTCGATCACGGCATCGGTGGCCCGCACCAGCGCGATCACGCCCTTGGGGCTATCGGCGTTCGTCTGGTCGAGATGGTTGCCCTTGATCAGAATATTGCTGCTGTCGTTCACCTGCACGGCATCGGCGGTCGAGCCGTTCGCGCTGGTCACGGTGTTGTCGAGAAGCTTGACGCCGGCGACCTTTTCGATCCAGAAGCCGTCGCCCTTGACGCCCGTTATCTTGCTGTCTTCGACCGTGACGTTCGTGCTGTTGCGGAAGGTGACGGCGCCGGCATTTTCCAACATTCCCGTCTTGGCGATCTCGACATTACGGACCGTCCAGTTCGTGACGCTGCCGCCATAAATACCGGCGGTCCCGGTATTCGATATTTTGAGGTTCTCGATGATGATGTTCGAGGCATAGAGACTGTGAATGCCGTCGCCGCCGCTGTGGATGACGGGCGCTGTCCCCGTCCCGTAACTGCCGATCTTGATCGGCGCGCTTTCGGTGCCGGAATATTTGATATCGAACTGCTCGTTGAACACGCTCCCCTTGGCAAGAAGCACGCTGTCGCCCGGTTTCAGTTTCAAGGATTCCACTTTGGACAAAGTCGCAAAAGCCGAGTTCTGGCCCGTTCCACCGTTGCGGTCGGAGCCAGTCGCTGAGTTCACATAGTAGACTGTCATATCGCCATGTTGCCCTGTTCGTCGGATCGCTAATGTCGCCGCCGGGATCGTCCAGGATCGGCCGATCGGATGCGGCGGGGGCAACCGGCCACGGCAAAAAGGCGACAAGATGTTGTCAATGGGGCAATGAGCGCCTCGCAGGCCTTATTCCACAGGCAATGGCCTGGTGTGACGAAAGTTACAACTTGGGCCAAGAAATCGGCGACTTCGAGGTGAATAAATCGCGGCATGTTTGCGCGAGGCACACGTCGCCTTCCGTCTGTGCGCCATGTGATTCGTGCCTTCGCTTGCGCTCAGGGGGTCGGGAGCGCCAGCGACGAACGCCTTCAGCGTAAGCGAAAGACGCACTCCAAGGTGAAACCCTACCCCCTCGCCCTCAAAGGCGAGGTCAGCGGCAACCATGTCGCAGCGATGGGGAGACCTCAGGCCCTAGCCGCTTCGGCCTTGATCTTCGGCTTCAGCAGGATGATGAGAAGCAAGCCGGCGATGATGAGTGCCGCGCCTTCGAGGTGATAGCGTTGCAACTGCTCGCCGAGGATCAGATAGGCGAGCACGGCTATGAAGATGGTCTGAATGTAGAGGAGGACGCCCGCCCGAGCCGCGCCCAGTGCCTCGATGCTGCGATTGAAGAGGTAGTACATGACCGCCCCGCCGGGGATCGCGACATAGGCGAGCGCGATGAGCCCGCTGCCGTTGAGCGTCGAGCGCTCGTCTGAGAATAGCTCGAACAGGTAGAAGGGCAGCGCCGTCAGCACCGCCGCACCGAGCAGCAGCACCAGGAGCGCAAGGCGATTCACGTCGAATTTCGCGCGGCGGAGCAGGACGGTATAGAGACTGAAACAGAACGCGCCGGCGACGATCCACAGTTCACCCGGGTTGAAGTCGAGCCGCATCAGCGCGGCCGGACTGCCCTTGATGATGATGACCACGATCCCGAGAAAGGCCAGGATCGATCCGATCACCTGCCAGCGTCCCATCGGCTCCGCCAGCATCAAACGGGCGAGGATCATGGTGATGATCGGGATCAGCGCGATGATGATGCCGGCGGTGGTGGCATCGGCATGTTCGAGGCCGACAAAAATCATGCCCTGGCAGATCGCGAGTCCTATGCCGCCAATCGCAAGCAGTTCGAGAGCGCGAGCCCGCACCAGTGCGACCATGTCGGCGAAATGCCGGCGCACGATCGGCATCAGGATCGCGAAGGCGATCAGCACGCGCCAGAAGCAGAGCGCCCAGGGCGGCATCTCGGTAGAAACCCATTTCGCCGCGATATAGACGCCGGCCGAGAGCAGCCAGCAGAGAACGCCCACGGAATAGGCGGCGGCAAGCGAATTGCCTGCCACCTGTTCCGTCCCGACTGTGTCGCGATGGACCGCCAAGACATTCATTGCCATGGCTCAGTTATGCCACAGTTTCGGTGGGCTGCACAGATGAGGCGGCGGCGCTCCGCCTGTTGCGGATGTCTCCATCGGGCCGATCAGGACGGGTCGCCGTGATAATGTGAGCCGCCCGGAAGGTTCAGACAGCCAGCCTCTACCCCCTCGCCCTCAAAGCCGAGGTCAGCGGCAATCGTGTCGCCGCAAGCGCCGGCAACGCGCCGCCGATCACGCCGATGGCGAGGCCCAGTAGGCCGGCGGTCAGCGCCACGTCGGTGGTGACGTCGAGCTGGAAGGCTATCTTGGTATTGTTGGCGCCCATCGTGCTTGCCTGCCAGCCATTGAAGGCGAGCCATGAGGCGAGGATGCCGAGCGCTGCCCCGGCGACCGAGAGAAGCATGGCCTCGACCCAGGTGGCAGTGAAGGCCGGCAGGCGGCCGAAACCCAGCAGGCGCAGCGTGGCGATTTCGACGGTGCGGTCAGAGACCGAGCTCATCATCGTATTCAAAGCGCCGGCCGTTGCGCCCACCGCCATCAGCAGCGCGAGGGGCCAGCCGAACAGGCGAATGAGGCGGCTGGTGCGCTCGGATTGCGCGGCATAGAGATCGGCCTCGGAGACCGCAGTGAGTGGGGCGCCGGGAATTGCGGAAAGATGCTGTCTCAGTGCGTCCAGACCACCCGCCCCATCGAGGCGCATACGCAGGCTCTGCACCTGTCCCTGCCGGTCAAAGGCCGATTGCACCGCTTCCAGATCCGCCCAGATCTCGGATTCGAAGGCGTTGCCGCCCGAGGTGAAATGCCCGACGACAATCCAGTCGACCGCGCCGAGCCGCACCCTATCGCCGACAGCGAAGCCGGAGAACTCGTCGGCAATCTGGGCACCGACGACGATTTCACGGGCGCCTTGGGAAAACAGCCGCCCCTGCGAAAGCATCGCTCGATCGCGCAAGCCAGAGCCGGCCGGATCCATGCCGCGTAGAGACAATGTCTGCTCGGCGCCATCGCTTGCCCTGATGACATCGACGGGAACAATGACCTCGCGCGACAGCGCCAATCCACCCACCGCGTCGCGCGCCACACCGATATCGCCGGTCATGGCACTTAGGCTGCGGATCGCCTCGGCCGGCACGTCCGAGCCGGTCTCCTGGTTGGTGCCGCCGCCAAGGACGACCGCGATGCCGGGTGAGCCGGCGCCTTCCAGCGCACTCTCGAAACCGCGTGCCATGGCGAGAAACCCCGACAGCACCGCCACGACGAGGGCGACCGACAGCACCATCGACAGCGAGATCCAGAGCCGCCGCGGCAGGCTGCCGAGATTGACTCTGATCATGAGAAATATCTGCTTGAGCACTGATGACATTGGACTATCTCGATCTGAAGGCGTTGACGATGGGCAGGCGCATGGCGTTGAGGGCGGGCAACAGCCCGGTCAGGAGCCCGAGACCAGCGAGGATGGCGACGGACTTCAACAGCACCGACAGACTGAAGGCAAAGCCGAATTCAGGGCCGATCAACAGCGTCGCAAGCCAGGCGAGAAGGAGTCCGCCCGCCCCACCGGTTGCGAAGATGAACAGCGTCTCGCCGAGCACCAGCGTCATGATCCGGCCGCGCGAAAAGCCCAGCACCTTCATGACGCCGATGTCGAAGCTGCGTTCCCTCACGGCAGAGAGCATGGTGTTCACCGTAATCATCAGGATGGTCACGAAGGCCGCGCCGACGACGAGGCTGACGATCAGGCCGACATCGGCGAACTGACGCAGGAAGGCTTCGAGGAACTGCTTTTCCGATTGCGTCCGCGTCTGCGCCGCCGAGTTGGCAAACAGCGCATCGATCCGCGCCGCCAGCACACCCGGCGACACGCCCTGGCGCGGGCGCACCACGAAGGCGTCGACCGTATCCTTGTCGCGCGCGCGGGCCGCATTGATCGTGTCGTAGCGGGCGAGCATGAAATAAGTGTCGGTGCTGGCATTCGCACCCTCAAAGATACCCGCGATCACGAAGCTCCAGTCACGACTGCCATCGGCCTTTATCAGCTGGCTGGTGACGCTGATGCGCTGGCCGACCGACCAGCCCTGCGCCTCCGCCAACGCCCGGCCGACGAGCACCCGGTCGCGGCCCTCTGCGAGCGCTGCGATCAGCGCGGACGTCAGCCCAAGCTCGTCGCCATTGGAAGCGGCAATCGAGCGCGGATCGACCGCGCTCGTCATGACGACATTCTTCTCCACCTCGACGAACCCACGCATGCGCGCGGCATAGGCGACCGCGGCGACATCGCCATCCGCAGCGATCCGGTTGAGATAGGCGAACGGCAGCGGCAGCCCTCGGCCTGATTTGTTAAAGACGCCAAGCAGATTGTCGCTGGCACCGGCCGCCCCCTGCGAGCCGCCGAGGAAACTCGCCGTCAGGGCGTAGATCAGGAAGGCGACGCCGACCGAGAACATCAGCAGCGCGGCCCTCAGCCGCTTGCGGCAGGCATTGCGCCGCATGAGCTGGAAGAAGGTCATCGGCCCCTCCCTTGCTGCTCGACGAATTCGCCCTTGTTGAGATGCAGCGTGCGCCGGGCGAAGGCGGCGGCCTCGGGATCATGCGTGACCATGATGATGGTCTTATGAAGCTCGCGATTGAGAAAGCCCAGCATCTCCAGGATATCGTTGGCCGACTTCCGGTCGAGATCGCCGGTCGGCTCGTCGCAGAGCAAAAGGTCGGGATCGCCGACGATGGCGCGTGCGATACCGACGCGCTGCTGCTGCCCGCCGGACATGCTCGATGGAAACTGCCGCTGCCGGCCCGCAAGACCGACGAGCTCCATCACGGTCTCGACGCGGGCGTGCCGCTCCTTTCGCCCGAGCGGCTTCAAGAGCAGCGGCAGCTCGATATTCTCGCCGGCATTCAGCATCGGCAGCAGATTGTAGAACTGGAAGACGATGCCCATGCCATGCGCCCGCCATGCGGCTCTGGCACCCTCGCCCATCTGCTCGAGATGGCTGCGGCCGATCCTGATTTCCCCGGCATCAGGGCTGTCGATGCCGCCGAGCATGTTGAGAAGCGTCGATTTCCCCGAACCCGACGGCCCCATGACGGCGATGAAATCACCGCGCGCAATGGAAAGGTCGAGCCCGGAAAAGATCGGGATCGTCTCCGTGCCGAGCCTGAATGCCTTCCTGACGCCGCGAAGCGCGATATAGGGTTCTTGAGAGTCGATCATCGCTCTGCTCCTTACTGATGGTCTGTGATATCCGCGGCCTGCGGCCGAAAGGTCGCAGGTCCGCCCGCCTGCGGGCCGAAAGTTGTTGTTTCGTCCACCACAAGGCGGATGCGCGCGGCCATGGCGGGGCGCATGTCTGGCGGCGGCGAGGAGGGCGACAGGCGAAGCGTCACCGTCCCCTTCTCCCGCGAAATCATGGGCGCAATCTTCGATACTTCGACCGCAAACGGCTGATCGGGAAAGCCGTCGAGCACCGCCTCGCCACGCAAGCCCGGCCGCATCAGTGCGATGTTGGCCTCGGCCACATCGGCATCGATGACCATGTCTGTCATGTCGGCAATCGCAAGCAGGCTTTCATTCTCCCGCACGCTGTCTTCGCGCGACAGCACGGTGTCACCAACATGCGCGTCGAGCCGCGTGACGGTGCCTGATATCGGCGCCCGGACGGCCAGTGCCTCCACCTGCTCGCGCGCCCTGTCGATATCGAGATCCGCCTTGGCCACATCCTGCCGTGCCCGCAGGGCGGCATTTTCGGCAGTGTCGAACGCCGTCTTCGCCTCCTCCAGCGTCTGCGCGGACATCGCATCGCGCCCGGCCAGCCGCTCGGTGCGCGTGAGGGAAGACCGCGCCTGCGCCAATTCGATAGTCTTCGCCGCCACCGCCAGCCCCGCCGATTGCCGGGCGATCTCGGCCCCCTGAAGCGCAAAGCGGGCGCCCGCATCGTCGAGCCGCAGCAGCACCTGCCCCGCCACGACCCTGTCGCCCGTCTCGACTTCGACATCGACGATCCGGCCCTCATATTTGGAAAAGACGGTGGCGATATCGGGTGCCACGACGTAGCCGGAGCCGGTGACTTCCCGGATTGGCAAGACCGGGCTCGCTGCTTCATCGGCAGGCAACGCCCGTCCGCGCTCGGCAGCAGCGCCGCCCTCGGCCGGCGCCTCCGCTTCACGAACGGATATCCTAGGGTCGCTGTTCGCGAAGCCTGCAAGCATGGTCTCGATGCGGTCCAGCGGCTCCGACCGATAGAAGGGAACCACCGCCAGCGATGCAGTCGCAGCAAGGGCCAGCATTGCTCGAGGGATCACACGCCGCCGGACACGGGGCTCCGGCGGCTCTGTCTTAAAGGCCGCGGGCTCGATCGAAAGCGATCTCAGCTTGGCGGCAAGGTCTCGGTCATGTTCTGATGTCGTATTCATGCCGCAAGCATCGCCGACCCGGCTGAAATCGCGACCTCGAACACGTTTCTGGCAGTCCTCGATCGCGATTGTGTACGTGGCAGCGCGGGGCATCCGGGTCAGCCCTCATGGTGAGGAGGCCCGAAGGGCCGTTTCGAACCACGAGGGCGGGTGATTGTGTGGGTGCAGGCTGCATGCTGGCTGGATGAAGTGCCGGTGGCCCAGCCCCGTCCTTCGATGCCCCTTAGGGGCGCCTCAGGACGAGGCGGAAGAGGACTGGCGTCACTTCAGGATGACACTGGAGGGAAGCCCGCGCCGCCCTTTTTCTGCCGCCAGGCAAGCGGCGTCATATCCGTAACTCGGCGGAATTCGCGGTTGAAATTTGACTTGGTCTGGAAGCCTACCTCGAACATCACTTCGGTCACCGATTTCTGGGTAGAGGCAAGCAGCCGGCAGGCCTCGCCGATCCTGTAATCATTACATATTGCGAGACGTTCTTGTCCATCGCCCTGTTGATCGCCGTCGAGATCTGGCGGGCGGGAATGCCGGCCTTGCGGGCCAGCCGGTCGAGATTGAGATTGGCGTCGCGATAGAGCCTCTTTGCCTCCATCAGCGCATCGACCGTGGCGATCGTCTCCTTGTCCTCGGTCGTTTCGAGCTTCAGCGCCGCCTCCATCGTCTCGGCCGGCGCCCGGCTTCGGCTGGCGGCGGCGGCCGCAATGCCGAGGATGACAAGGACGGCAAGGTTGCTGGCGCTGATCAGCGTCAGCGCATGCTCGCCATGCGTCCATGTGAAGTCGAGAAAGACGAAGATATCGACCGAGGCCGACAGGCACAGCGCCGCCGCCGCGAAGATGATTGCCCGATAGGCCGGCACCGCTCCCTCGAAGGGCGCAAGCCGAAGCGCATCCGCGCCCGGCCGCATCAGAAGCAGGATCGCCAGGGCATAACCAACGAAAACAAGCACCAGCGCGATATCGATTACATCCCGCCAGACCACCATCAACAAGAGGATGACGGCAGCGGGCACGGCATGCAGCGCAATCCGCGCCGCCAGCGGCCGCCGGCTCGTCCTCACCAGCCTGGAAACCCCGGCATAGGCAAGCGGCGGCACCATCGCCGCGGTGACGGGCGCGATCACACCCACAGCCTGCACCCCGTAGCCCCAGCGCAGCCCGGAGAGGACGGATTGCAGCACGGCGAGGAGGATCAGTGCCAGAAACGGCCGGTTGGGCTGCGTCTCCTCGTCGCGCCGGAGGACGGTGACGAAGAGGACAAGCAGCAGAAGGGCAACGACGAAGGGAAGCGGAACGAACAGCATGGCCTGGTAGGATCGGAGTGGCGAATAGATGGCCATCATTGCCGAGATCCTCGCCCGGCGCGACCTCCATCATGTTTTAGGACGCGTTTTAGGCTGGGATTTTTTGTGAATGCCTGCCGTGATACCTCCTCCGACCCTTTGGGCCGCCGGCCGCAACTCTCAATCCGCCGTTGAGGTCTGCATGGATGTTTTCCAGCCAACCCGACAGGCTGTCGAGATCGGCGACATCGCAAGTCCGGGTGATCAGCGCAGGCACAACCGCCTGCGCCGTGTCTTTCGGAAAGTTGCTCTACGAGACCTGCCTAGCCGAGAGCGCTTTGTGCAGCACAAATCCGATCGACCAAAGCATCAAGATCGCCCCTTGGCGGGCGATTCTTGGCCAGGCGCTGCTTGAGATGCATGATCGGCTCCGCCAGAATTTCATCAAGGCTCTCGGCGCAGGTGAAGTCGCCTGCCACGCTTTTGACCTTTGAGTTGTCAAAGATTGCCGACCACGCCTTGTCGCCCCGGAGAGGTCCAACCCACTCCGGATTGTAGCGGACCAAGGTGTCCGTCGGCACGTGTACGATCCTGGCCTCGACATCCAGCAATCTGGCGATCGCCGTTTGAATATCGTTCCAGATGTGGGCGCGGTCGGAGGTGATATGGAAGATCTCGTTCAGCGCCGCTGGCTTGCCGAAAAGTCCGACAAAGGGCACCGCAAAATCGACCGAGCGGGTCAGCGTCCAGGGCGTGTGGCCATCGCCCGCTACGATGGTGGGCTCGCCATCCAGCATGCGTCTCGCCATGACATCGCTGTCGCCCATCATGATGGGCAGGCCCGTGCGCACGGTGTGACTGGGACGGACGATGGTCCAGGCGAGCTTCTGGGAATTCTTCAGCAGCGTCTCGCAGGCAATCTTGTCCTGGCTATAGCGCCAGTAGGGGTTGATCGCCGGTGTCTGCTCGGTAATCACGTAGTGGCGCGGCGGCTTTTCATAGACCGAGGCCGAAGAGATGAAGATGTACTGGCCACAGTGCCCCGCAAACACATCGATATCACGCGCGATCTGATCGGGTGTAAAGGCAATGAACTGGCAGACAACGTCATAATTGGCCTTGGCGAGATCCGCATAGGCGGGTGCCGCGAGATCGCCGACGATCGAGGTAACCCCCGCAGGCAATGGGTCGCCTCTCAAACTGCGGTTGTAGACGCTGACATGGTGACCCTGGGCCACAGCGCGCTCGACGCACGGATATGAAATCTGGCCGGTACCGCCAACGAAAAGGGTTTTCAAAGCCATGGGAAGGACCTCGGTGTCGGATGTGGCGGGATATGCGGTCAGTCTTCATAGCGCGAAAGAAAATGGTCGTCTCCTGCAAAATCAGGCGCACCGGGTCACATCGTTTGATCGATCTGCCCCCTACCAACGTTGTGACATTCCGCATAGGCCGATCGGTCGGCGTGAGGTTCGACCGCAGCCAACCATTGCCGATAACGCAAAGATCTCTATCTCAAGCGAAAGACGCAGCTAATGTTTGATATCAGCACAAGACCGAGGCTCTCTTGAAAGATTATCTGCCCTATGCAGCCGGGGCGCTGGCAGGTTTGCTGGTCGCCTTCCTCATGTCTGGCCTGTTGGGGCTGACGGAGACACCGCAGCTCGTGCTTTTTGCATTGCTGCCCGCAGTCGGTGGCGCGGTCGTTGAACGCGTTTGCCATCGCCGGCCGAACAATTCTTGAAGAGCTCCATGGCAAGGCTGAAAGAAATCGTCATTGATTGCGACATTCCCTCGCGTGTCGCCCAGTTCTGGGCGGAGGCGCTCGATGGCTACGAAGTGATGCCATATGACGACGACGAACTGGCCCGCCTGGCCGCTCTCGGACTGACGCCAGAAACTGACCCGACCGTGATGGTCGAAGGTCCCGGAACCCGCCTTTGCTTCCACCTCCGCCAGGGGGAACGTCCCGCCCGCAACCGGCTTCATTTCGATATTGCCACCCCCGATCGGGCCAGGGAGGTAGAGCGGCTTTTATCCCTCGGAGCGACCTTCGTCCGGGAAGCAGATGGCTACACGGTCTTGAATGATCCCGAAGGCAACAATTTCTGCGTGGCGTCCGAATAGTCCGCGCCGCGCCGAAGCCGCGACGCAGGATGAACGGCACCCATCTCAGGACGGCTTGCCGGAGCCAAACCGGATCTCTCGCGGAATGTCTGGATCAGACGCGATTCAGGAACTCGATCACGCGGAGGGTGAGCAGCGCGGTCGCATCGGCGTCATAGGACGGCAGCGAGCTATCGGCAAAGTAGTGCTGATCGCCTGGGTACAGGAAAAGCTCCGCGTCTTCGACCTTCGCGACGATCTCGCGTGCGGCGTCGATGTCGCCCTCACCTGTGAAAATCGGATCGTTGTCCATGCCGTGGATCTGCACCGCGACGCCGTCCGGCCAGGGTCCGAAGGCCCACTCGCCGCTGATCGGCAGGCAGGAATAGAAGAGCAACGCCCCTCGGGCGCCGGGCCGTGTCTGCGCCAGCTTCTGCGCCGGCAGCACGCCGAACGAGAACCCAGCATAGACGAGCCCGGGCGGCAATTCGTCGGCGACCCGGACACCGCGCTCCCTGACTTCGTCGAATCCGATCTCCCCGATGTAGGCGAGACCCTCTTTGATGCTCGGGAATGTGCGTCCGTTAAACAGGTCAGGCGTGTGCACGATATGGCCGGCTGCCCTGATATCATCGGCGAACGCGCACACACCCGGGGTCAGCCCTTGTGCGTGGTGAAACAACAGGACCTCAGCCATACGGAGCCTCCGGGTGGGATAGTCGGGCAAACATTCTGCAACTCTACAGCGTCATTCCCTCGCCGGAAAGACGTCAGGTGCGGGCCAGGCCGTCGATCGCCCTCGCCAGCTTCACGAGATCTGCGGCGTAGAACCCGGCGGCATTGAGACAGTTCGTCTCGAGCAGCTTCAGTCCCTCTTCTGTCCGACAGACATCGATGACATAAGCTTGGGAGTAGCCGGGGTTGATGTCGACCATGCGCTGCCCGAAGTCCAGCGCATCGTCATCGATCTCGTGGCGATGGACGACACGCGATCCGTCTTTGTAGAGCGAATAGGTGACGATCCGACCGTCGACGACCCAGAGACGCCATTCGCGCAGGATGCGAACGGGCTCGGTGAGCATCAGCAGCGTGTCGTGACGAAGTGAACCCTTGGGGATTTCATCTTCGTCGAGCGCCAGCACCCTCTCTGCCATACGGATGATCTCGCCGGTCGATTTAACATTTCCGGGCTCCTCCTTACTGTCGTCGACCGGGCGCAGGAACCAGTCCCTGCCGTCATCCGCCAGACGCTGGGGGACATCCTGGAGTGTCAGGAACAGCGCATCAGCACCGTTGAGGAGGTAAGGGTGCCACGCCTGTTCGTGAACAAAAGGACGCAGTTTAAAAACACCCGGCCGGTAACCGTTCGCCTCGGCGTTCTTCCACAGCGTGTAGGAGCCGAACATGACCACTGAACCCGGATCAGCAACGACCGGCTCGGGGATGAGCTCGCCGACAAACGGTACGACCTTGTGCCATGTGTAGGAGATTCCGAGCTGGTCGAGCGCCTCGGCCAGCTTGTTGGTATCTTCGAACTGCTGGAGAAGCCACTGCATTCTGTTCCCTGCCTTTCTTACAATCCGTCGGACTATCAAAAAGCAATTTAAAAAGGAACAGCCGTAGTATTACAGCTATGTGTGGCAGCAGGAACCGTTTCCGATGTCGTCGGGCGAAGGCTGCAGGCGACTGTCGACACTTTGGCCGTTTCCTTCCGGCGGCAGGTCCATGGCGATGTTGGACGCGAAGAAGCCGTTCGGTTTCAACGTGAAGCCGGCATATTCCACGGGCATGATCGGAAAATCTTCGGGCTTGCAGACATGGGTATGGCCAAAGGAATGCCAGAGCACGACATCGGCATTCTCGATATTACGGTTCTGCTTGACATAACCCGGCAGACCGTCGCCGCCGGCGTGCACGTTTGGGTAATCGCCGCTCGCATATTTTTCCCTGGCATCGAAGGCGGTGACCCAGATGTGCTTCTTGGCGAAGCCGCCGCGCTGGGCAACGGTCGAATCCGGCTGGGCAAGCATGACAGGCGACGGCATGACGACAATCTTGTAGCCCGGCGCCTTGCCGACACTGTTCTGGATGTTGGGGTTGGAGACTTTCCAGTAACGGCCGGTCTCGCCATTGGCGAGTGCCGGGGAGTCGAGTTCGCGCTTCAGCACACGGGTCCTGGTATCGAAGACATTGCCATAGCGATTGTCTTCACCCCAGGGACGCGGCACGAACTCATGTTCGGTCACGGTATTGTCGCCGCCGTCGACATCCATGTGCAGGCGCGCATTGAAGAAATGCTGATGGGTCGGACCGCCGAGATTGTCATCGACCATGCCGCCCCATGGATAGGTTTCGCCGGTCGCGACCGCCGCCGTCTGGATGATGCCGGTGAGCTTGGCTTCGAGTTGGATCGTGCCGTCCTGGTAGAGATACCAGTAGAAGCCGTAATCGTAGTTGCCGACGGTTGCGAAGAAGGAGATGACGAGGCGGCGCGAACGGCGCACTTCGAAAATACCGTTGCGGAATTCGTAATGCTTCCAGAGGATGCCGTAATCTTCCTCATGCATGCAGATGGCGTTCTTCATGGTGAAGGGCTGGCCGAAATCATCCGCCGCCGGCACGTCGAAATAGTGAATATGGCCGAGGCAGTCGCAGCCGAGTTCGAGGCAATTGGCCAGGCGTCCGAGGCCATATTCGCCG
Source organism: Rhizobium sp. P1_B8 (assembly GCF_056406515.1). Lineage (NCBI taxonomy): Bacteria > Pseudomonadati > Pseudomonadota > Alphaproteobacteria > Hyphomicrobiales > Rhizobiaceae > Rhizobium > Rhizobium sp. P1_B8. Next base: position 26,847 of record NZ_JBFTZZ010000026.1, read on the forward strand.
GCATCGAAGGCGCTCTTCCAATAGTGGTTCGCGGTCGGGTCGGCGTAAGGCACGACCATTTCAGTGACACTGGCGCGAAAGACGACTGGCCGAAGCCTACCCTGATCCTTGATGCCGAGTTCATGCAGAACGAGCCCCTCGCGCGGGGTGAACCCGACACGGAAACTCCAGTTCTGCCATTCGACTTTCCAGCCGTCGACAGTAAAGCTCGGCCCTTGCGGTTGAACGATATGCAGCGGCTTGAGATCGGGCCGCGGTTCCGGGAAGGTTTCGCGGCCATAATTGCGCTTCTTCCTCGGGACCTGAATGATCTTCTCGTCGTCGACGAGATCGACCACTCGGTTGGCGATTAGATCGACCACCGCCACCACGCCCTCGATCGGATGCGCGTAGCCGTTGTCACGGATATCCTCGCGCCAATAGGACACCGCGCGGACGATGCGCTTTCCCTTCTCGAACTCGCGGCCAAAATAGCCCGAGGAAAAGGGATCGATCTGGATGAGCGGAATATCCTCGTCGGTAATGCCGCGCTTCTTGACGGCAGCGATCCAGCGCGGATCGGATTTGACGGTGCCTTCAACGGTTTCGAATTCGCACAGCATGATCGGCGGCTGGCCATAGGGCAGTTCATCGAGAGGCAGCCGGATATAGGAGCACACCGTGCCGGTAGTCAGGTCGACGATGCCCTCGAAGGTTTCGCCATCGCTGATGTCGATTGCCAGGATGAAGGCGAGGCGCGGCAGCCTGTCGCCCAAGCGATGGGCGGCAAGATCCGCCTTGGTCGGCTCCTCCAGCCGGGTTATCGGAAAGCGGAAGGTGGGTGCGAGTGTCTGCCTATCCTTGAGTATGGCAACGGCAGAAGCGATCTCAGCGAGGCTCAGGGGATCGAGCGGATGGGTGACTGCGACAACGGCGTCCATTGAAATACCTCTTGGTTTCGGGCCTCTTGGTTTCGGGAGAGACGACGCACCATCGCGCGTCGCAGGCTGCGGTGATCAGGATCGACCGGAGCAGATCTGCATCTCGATCATCATCTGGTTTGCATGAATGCAGAACACCGAGCAGAAGGCGTGGGCCTCGACGGCAACCAGCAATGTTGCGCCGGCAAGGATCGCGACCGCGAGAACCAGAAGGCGATCGACGGGTGCACATTCAGCAACGGCACTCATTCGAAGACCTTTCCGAGCGAGGCGTAGAGAGCGGGCTTGGATCTCTTGATCCGGATCGCAAACAGCGCGCCAAGAATGCCCACCAGCACCATGGCATAGGGGAAAGCCTTGACGATCAGGCTTTCGCTGCCGGAAAGGAGTGAAAGATTGGAACTGACCAGCACCAGAGAACCCATGAGGCCGAGGAGCGCGAGTGTCGGAGCGGTCATTGTGGTCCAGGCGCTGTAGCTGTTCGGCGTCTTGCGGAAGAACATGATGATCGCGACCGAGACAAGCACCTGCACCAGCAGGATACCGATACCCGCAAGCGCCGCCATCCACGAGAACACGACGGTGTAGGGATCGGCGCCGAAGATCACGAACAGGCCAAGGACGACGGCCGCGATCAGGCTTTGCAGCAGACCTGCAGCATAGGGTGAGCCATGCCTGGCGTGAACCTTGCCAAGCACCTGTGCGGCCAGGCCTTCACGGCCAAGGGCGAAGAAATAGCGGTTGAGCGTATTGTGGAAGGACAGGATGCAGGCAAACAGGCTGGTGATCAGCAGCACGTTCATCGCCTGGCTCGACCATGCGCCAAGCACGGAATTGGCGGCGGTGAAGTAGAAGCTGTCGAGACCGGCAGCCGCAGCAGCCTGCACCTTGCCCGGACCGTAGAATTGCACGATTGCCCAGGTGGAGAAAGCATAGAAGAGGGTGATGAGCAGCACGGCAACATAGGTGGCGCGGGGAATGGTCTTTTCCGGATCTTCGGCTTCCTCGCCGAAAATGGCCGTAGCTTCGAAGCCGATGAAGGAACCGATGACGAAGACCAGCGCCACACCAAGACCGGGCGCGAAGACCGACGATGGCGCAAAGGAGGAGAAGCTGATGCCTTCTGGTCCGCCGCCTGAAAAGACGATGGCAAGATCCAGAACCAGCAATATAGCGATTTCGGCAATCATGCAGACGCCAAGGATCGCGCCTGAGAAGGCGATGTTGCGCTGACCGCAGACCAGCACGACGACGAGTGCTGCGAAGGCCCAAGCCCACCAGGGCAGGACCAGCCCAAGCGGCGCTATGGCATTGGCCATGAAGAAACCGAACAGGCCATAAATGGCGATCTGAACCGCGCTATAGGTGACCAGCGCCATGAAGGCACCACCCACGCCAGCCGGCTTGCCAACACCGTGGGTGATATAGGTGTAGAAGGCTCCTGCCCCGCCCACATGCCGGCTCATGGCGGTGAAGCCGACCGAGAAAAGCAGGTAGAGCAGGCCGGCAAGCACGAAAGCGCCGGGGACGCCTGCGCCATTGCCAAAAGCGAAGGCCGCCGGCGAAGCGCCAACGACGGCCGTGAGCGGCGCGGCCGCAGCAACGACGAAGAACACGATGTGGGCGAGGCCCACCGAGTCCTTGGCCAGACGACGCTCCGGCGATGATGGTGCGGGCATGCTTGCTTCCAGTGTCATGGAGAACCCCTCTTTGCTTGTTTGTTGCGAAAAAGGTAAGCGCGGCGATCTGGCCCCGAAATTGCAGTTTATGCCAATGAATCGATAATTCGCGCCACGAAGGTCACCGGAGACGCTGAAAATGGCAGTTGCATCGCATTTGATCAGCCGCATGCCCGCAGTTGCTTCAATTCGAGCCTCCGTTTTGATCCCGCTGGTGCAACAAATCGATAAAAGATCCGGGAAAACCGACCTTCTTCTGGCTTCGCACGGCATTCTGCGCTCGCAACTGGAAGACCCCTACGCTGTCCTGCCCATGGCGCGTTATGTCGCGCTGTTCGAGGATGCGGCGACCATAACCGGCGAACCGGCACTGGGAGCCCGCATGGGCACCGGATTCAAGCCCGCCGACATCGGCCCTATCGGCATGCTCTTTGCGCTCTCGCCGACCATTCGCAGCGCTTTCGAACGGCTGTCGAAATATGTCAACGCGGTCCAGGGCGCGACCAGTTCCGGCGTGTTCGAGGAGAATGGCGATTTTGTCTGGACCTACCGGATCGTCGATCCCAGCATGTGGCCACGCCGGCAGGACAGCGAATTCACGATTGCCGCCTCGTGTCAGCTCGTCCGGTCGTGCTTCCGCCGTGGCTGGCGGCCGATCGAAATCCAGCTTGAGCACCAGGCCCCGCGCGACGCCAGCGTGCTGGAACGCATCTATGGCGCGCCCATCCTGTTCGGCCAATCCGGCAACCGGATCGTCATGAACAAGGCGGATGCCGATCGTGTGTACCGTTCGGAAGACAAAAGCCTGATCGAAATCCTGGAACGGCATATCGGCGATCTGGTCAACGAGCCAGCGGCCGGTGATGTCGTCACGGAAAAGGTCCAGGCTCTGATCAGCATCTATCTCGGCCAAAGGCCGATCACGGTCGCAACCCTCGCCGCCGAACTGAAGATGTCGCCGCGAAGCCTGCAGCGCCGACTGTCGGAGGAAGGCGTGTCGCTTCGCGATCTCGTTCGCCAGCACCGCCAAACACTCGCCGCCCATTATCTCGGCGACCAACAAGTCGCACCGATGTCCGAGATTGCGCGTGTGCTAGGTTATGCAGACAACACGGTGCTCTGGCGTGCGCTGCGGTCCTGGGAGAAGAAGGGAAACCACCTATCTTCGAGACGTTGATCGAAGATGTAAAAGTAAAGCAAATACGATCGGACCGACAACGAAGACCGCCGATTGCTGCCCTACGGCCCAGCCCCAAAGAAGGCGAGCCGAGTGAAGATCGTATAGTCCGCTTCCGATACCATCAGCGCGACAAAAACCAGCACCAGCAGCGGCGGCAGCAGAATGGCATAGACGAGCGCCAGCCGTTCCCAGGCCATGTGCATGAAGACGGCGACGATCAGACCGGCCTTCAGCATCATGAACAGCAGGATCAGCGTCCACCTCAAGTAGCTCTGGACGCCGAGATAATCGACCATGTAGGACGCTGCGCTGAGCACGAAGAGCAGGCCCCAGACCAGGAGATAGAGCCGGATCGGGTGCTGCTGTCCGGTGTGTGCTTGTGCGTGCACCGTTTGGCTTTGTGCATGCGCCGTTGTTTCGCTCATGACGACCTCACCACAGATAGAAGCCCTACCACAGATAAAAAAACGCGAAAATGAAGACCCAGACCAGGTCGACGAAGTGCCAGTAGAGGCCCATGATCTCAACGGCCTCGTAGCGGCCTTTCCGGCTCGTGAAAAAGCCGCGCCGTTCCTGGTCAAAATCGCCGCGCCAGACTTTGCGGGCGACGATGAGGAGGAAGATAACGCCGATCGTCACGTGGGTGCCGTGAAAGCCGGTGATCATGAAGAAGGTCGATCCGAACTGTGCCGCCCCCCACGGGTTCTCCCAGGGACGCACGCCTTCGGTGATCAGCTTCGTCCATTCGAAGGCCTGCATGCCGACGAAACATGCGCCCAGAACGGCCGTCAGCAGCATCAGGATCGCCGTCGTGCGGCGGTCGCGGCGATAGCCGAAATTGACCGCCATCGCCATGGTGCCGCTGCTCGAGATCAGCACGAAGGTCATGATCGCGATCAGGATCAGCGGCACGTCCTGGCCGCCGATATGCAGCGCGAAGACCTCGCTCGGATTGGGCCATGGAACGGGCGTCGACATGCGGGCGGTCATATAGGCGATCAGGAAGCAGCCGAAGACGAAGGTGTCGCTGAGCAGAAAGATCCACATCATCGCCTTGCCCCAGGAGGCGGTCTTGAAGGCGCGCTGATCCGAGCTGAAATCGGCGGCGACACCGCGCAGGCCGGCGGGCCTTACGTCTGGCTCACCGTGTATCCCGATAGTCTGTGCCATCTGCAAATCTCCTAGTTCAGAAGTGTGCGGCAGAGATCGACGAAATCATTCGCCCAGCCAGCAAAGAGCGCGAAGAGCAAGAGCCAGACGGCGAGCATGAAATGCGAATAAATGGCGGAAAGATCGACGCTGAGGCGCAGCCTCTCCGGCGCAATGTCGGTAGAGAATGCCCTGACCGTCGTGTGCGAAAGCACGGCAAGCCCGCCGAGGATATGCAGGCCGTGCAGGCCGGTGAGCATATAGAAGAAGCTGTTGGAAGGATTGTCGGCAAGCACATAGCCGGCTGACACCAGCTCCCGCCATGCCTGGACCTGTCCGACGAGAAAAGCGACGGCAAGGACAAACGCGGCGGCAAGCGCCGGCCGCAGGTTTTCCATGCGGCCATGCCCCGCTTCTCGTTTGGCCCATTGCAGCGCGGCGCTGCTCAAGGCGAGTGCTGCGGTGTTCACCCACAGCAGCCGAGGAACCGGCATTGCCCACCAGTCGGCGGACGCCATGCGCATGAAATAGGCGCTGACGGCAAGACTGAAGACGGCGCCGACGACGCCGAGAAACACGAAGAGACCGATTTTCACTGCCGGCGCGGGCGACTGTTGCCGGTCAACCCCATGATGAGCCGGCAGCTGTACTGACCCGGTTTCCAGCCAGGGCTTCGAGGTCAGCCGCTGCCCTGCCAGCCACCAGACGATGATGGCGCCGATGGCGGCAAGGAAGACCAGGATGACGTTCATGCGTGGACCTCCCGGGTTACGCCGCCGCCTGACGGCACATTCTGCGGAATGAAATCCTCGGCCGCCCCCGGCACGCTGTAGTCATAGGCCCAGCGGTAGACGACAGGCAGATCCTTGCCCCAGTTGCCATGCGCGGGCGGCGTCTGCGGCGTCTGCCATTCGAGCGTCGTTGCCCGCCATGGATTGCCACCGGACTCCCTGCCCCGGAAAAGACTCCAGATCAGATTGAACAGGAAGACCATCTGCCCGGCCCCGACGATCAGCGCCATGACGGTGATGAAGATGTTCAGCGTATGGGCCGAAGGCGGAACGAAGGCCGTCTCTCCCATCTCGAAGTAGCGGCGCGGCACGCCGAGCAGGCCGAGATAGTGCATCGGAAAGAAGATCGCATAGGTGCCGAGGAAGGTGATCCAGAAGTGGATATGGCCGAGCACGTCGTTCAGCATGCGTCCCGTGACCTTCGGATACCAGTGATAGATCGCCCCGAAGATGACGAGGATCGGCGCCACACCCATGACCATGTGGAAATGCGCGACGACGAACATCGTATCCGACAGCGGCACGTCGACGACGACGTTGCCGAGGAAGAGGCCGGTCAGGCCGCCATTGACGAAAGTGACGATGAAGGCGAGCGCAAAGAGCATCGGCAGCGTCAGGTGGATGTCGCCGCGCCAGAGCGTCAGCACCCAATTGTAGACCTTGATCGCCGTGGGCACGGCGATGATCAGCGTCGTGGTGGCGAAGAAGAAGCCGAAGGCCGGGTTCATGCCGCTGACATACATGTGGTGCGCCCAGACGACGAAGCTGAGCGCCCCGATGATGACGATCGCCCAGACCATCATGCGATAGCCGAAGATGTTCTTGCGCGCATGCGTGCTGATCAGATCCGAAACGATGCCGAAGGCCGGGAGTGCGACGATATAGACCTCCGGATGCCCGAAGAACCAGAACAGGTGCTGGAAGAGAATCGGGCTGCCGCCGCCGTGCTGCAGCTGCGTGCCCATCTCGACGATGGCGGGCATGAAGAAGCTCGTGCCGAGCAGGCGATCGAACATCATCATGACGCAGGCGACGAAGAGCGCGGGAAAGGCAAGCAGCGCCATCACGGTCGCGGTGAAGATGCCCCAGACGGTGAGCGGCATCCGCATCAGCGTCATGCCGCGCGCCCGCCCCTGCAGCACGGTCACCACATAGTTCAGCCCGCCCATGGTGAAGCCGATGATGAAGACGATCAGCGAGGAGAGCATCAACAGGATGCCCCAGTCCTTGCCGCCAGGCGTGCCTGACAGAACCGATTGCGGCGGATAAAGCGTCCAGCCCGCCCCCGTCGGGSCGCCGGGCGCGAAAAAGCCGGCGGCGAGGATCAGCACCGCAAGCAGATAGATCCAGTAGCTCAGCATGTTCGCGTAAGGGAAGACCATGTCGCGCGCGCCGACCATCAGCGGAATGAGGTAATTGCCGAAGCCGCCGAGGAAGAGCGCAGTCAGGAGATAGATCACCATGATCATGCCGTGCATGGTGATGAATTGGTAATAGTGATCGGCATCGATGAAGGCGAAATAGCCGGGAAAGGCGAGCTGAATCCGCATCAGCCAGGAGAGCACCAGTGCCACCAGGCCGATTGCGATGGCGGTGATCGAATATTGCACGGCGATGATCTTGGCATCCTGGCTGAACACATATTTCGTCCACCAGCTATGTGGATGATAAAGCTCGACATCCTCGACTTCGGCGGAGGGGATGGCGCCAGCACTACCGGATGGAATGCTTCCGGATGGAATCTCGACCATGATCTCTCTTCCCTTTCCCTGCCGGATCCTTGAACCGGCACGCCGCCTGACCGGTTCAGTTTGCCGGCGGCAACGCTTCCGATGACGCCGTCAACTGGGTGAATGTCTGCTGCTGCCCGAGCCAGGTCTGGTAGTCCGCATCCTCGTCAACGACGACGGTGCCGCGCATTTGCGGATGGCCGACGCCGCAGAGTTCGGCGCAGAGAATCTCGAAGGTCCCCGTCCGCGTTGGCGTGAACCAGAAATAGGTGATCATGCCGGGGATCATGTCCATCTTGGCGCGGAATTCCGGCACATAGAAATCGTGGAGCACATCGACCGAGCGCAGCAAGATGTGCACCGGCTTGCCGATCGGCAGATGCAGCTCGCCGCCCTCGATGATGACGTCGTCGAGACCGCTTGCATCGCTTTTATCGAGGCCGAGCGGATTTTCGGGGGTGACGTCGCGCGTCTCGGCGCGGCCGAGCTTTCCGTCGGCTCCGGGCAGGCGGAAGCTCCATAGCCACTGCTGGCTGACGACCTCAACCGATGCGGCATCGGCAGGCACCGTGATGAACTGGTTCCAGACGATGAGGCCGGGTGCCAGCATCGCCGCGACGCCGAGCGCCGTTCCTCCTCCCAGCAGCAATTCCAGCTTGCGGTTCTCGGGCTCATAATGCGCCTTGTTGCCCGGCTTGTGCCGGAAGCGGAAGACACAATAGGCCATGAACGAAACCACCGCCACGAAGACGATGCCGGTGATCCAGAAGGTGATGACGAGGGTGCTGTCGATATAGGTCCAGTTGGACGCGATCGGCGTCCACCACCACGGGCTCAGCACATGGAACAGCACGGAGCCGACGACAATCAGGACGAGGATCAGCACGACAGCCATTTCCGCTCCTCCCTGAGCAGTCGACCCGTGAAACCGCATTCCGTAAAAAAGTCTGTTTTATTATCGCACAGATAGAAAATATCGGCAATTACGGCAATTTAGGCATGCGCCGCCGGCCGCGAACCGTCGTTTGGAGTACTGCTGCCCATCATTGGGAATACTGCTTGAGATAGGCGATGAGATCGGTGATCTCCTTGTCGTCCTTCACGCCGACGAAGGCCATTTTCGTGCCCTTTACCTTCGCTTTCGGATTGTGGAGATAGTCGCGCAGCACTGTCTCGTCCCAGACGAGACCGCCCTCGCCGGCAGCCTTCATTCCGGCCGAATAGGCAAAATTCGGATGCGTCCCGGCCTTTCTGCCGAACAGCTTGTTCAGCGACGGGCCGACCTTGTTCGTATCGGTATCGGCGACATGACAGGTCGCGCATTTCTTGAAAACGGTGGCACCCGCCGTCGCATCGCCCTCCTGCGCCCCGGCGTTACCAGGGAAAAGAGCAATCACGAATGCGCCGATCAGCAGAACAACACGGTAATCCATGGCAAACCTCATCCTCCTCAAGGTTGCCAGCCACTCACACCCTCCGTTATCTCTCGCGTGTGAGTGGTGGTTGTATGGCGTAAAGCTTAGTCCTTCACGATAGCAAGTCAATCGCTTCCACAATTGGGACGCGGGCCAGGCCTGGTCCAGTCCTCCCGGGAGGGTTCGTCACCCTCGAGGATTGGATATTGACGCGGGTATCGGCGACGACATACTTGACCGTCGGCTTCAAGGCCGCCCTCGAAACCAGCCCAGGAAAGGCGCGCAATGTCGATTGCTGAAATTCTGTCTTTTGCTTTCGTCACCGCGCTGCTGATCATCTCCCCCGGGCCCAACGGCATCCTCATCGCCAAGACGGTGCCGGCCTCGGGGCGTGGCGCCGGTTTCGCCAATATTGCCGGCTTCGTCGCCGCCTTCTATGTGCACGGCACCCTGTCGATCTGTGGCATCTCCCTGCTGCTGGCGCAGTCGGCGCAGGCCTTCCTCGTCGTCAAATTGATTGGCGCCGCCTATCTCTGCTGGATCGGTATCAAGGCGCTGGTCGGTGCTTGGCGGGGTTATGCTTCCGTAACGTCAGTGGCCACTTCCCGTAAGGTAAGGCACCTCCCCCGCGCCTTCCTCGAGGGGTTCCTCACCAACGCCCTGAATCCGAAAGTGTCGATGTTCTACCTCGCGGTCTTCCCGCAGTTCATCTATCACGATGCCAATGGCCGGGCCGCGATCGGCGAGGCTTTCCTTCTGGTCACCGTCCATGCCAGCCTTAACGTCATCTGGTTCGGCTCGATGGTCCTGCTCTTTGCGAGGCTCGCCAGAGCTGCGCGCAACCAGCGCTTCCAGCGCTGGCTGAAAGCCGCGACAGGCGTGGTCTTCATCGGCTTCGGCGCCAAGATGGCGACATTGCAGGCCGGATAGCGAAGACGGGCAAACCGCCTTCGTCACAGAAAGGCTGGGCGAACGTCCGGAGGGCGGCAACAGGATCAGCGACCTGCCGCCGGGACTGGATATGATACTGGCCTCGCGCAACCTCAACCGCCGCCATTTAACTACGCCCCGATTGAAAGCGCCTCCTTTACCGCCAAATCGGCCATGGCAAGCACCGCCTCGCGGGTCCTGGCGGCGGCGATGAAGCGGCCGTTGTGGCAGAAGCTTGCGCCCTCTATGCCGCAAACCGCCTCCAGTGCGCCATTGGTGAGCCCGGCCCAGGCCGCCGGCAGATCGGCCCTGAGCTCGAACCCCTCCTCGGCGCGCCGGATGCCGGTCACGCACCAGTCCTTTTCGCGCGGATGAACGACGAACAGCAGGTGATCGGCGCTCGCCTTGACGATGGCGGGACGGAAAGGCATGCCCCTCGGCAATTCCAAAACACGCCCCTGCCCCGCAGCTTCGATTGCCCGATGCACAATCGCCTCGGCCCGCAATTTTGCGGCACTCTGGGCGATCCTGGCCTCAACGAAACTGCGGGCAATGGCAAGGGCCGCGTGAAAGGCGCGGTTATCGGCCTCAGGGTCCGCTTCGTCGAAAACCGGTTTCAGGGTCTCCAGCAGCGCCGGCAGCATCAACCCGGCCAACGGCCCCGAGGGGCTGAGCGCGCCATTATCAGTCAGATCGACCGGCAGCACGAAGCTGGCGTCGAAAGAGCCGTGCATCGCTTCCACATGTGCTTCGGGAAGGCCGAAGGCTGTGAGATAATCACGGCCGTAATGCTTCCAGATCAGGCCGAACGAGCTGTAGGGCTGGCCATCGTCGCGCAGCGGCGCGCCGCGCTGGTGGTGATCAAACATCCCGGCAGCGGGATCATAGGCTCCGCCGACATCATAGATGATCCGGTCTTCGCCCGGCGTGATCCACTCCGGCGCCCGGCTGCGGACGATACGCGCCTGCGGGAAAAGCCGGGTCAGGATGACGCTCGACAGCAATTCGTCGGCATGAAAGCCACCGGAATGGGTGACGAGGAAATCGGGGATCATGGGAGCTATGCGCCTTGTCGTTCGCGGAGAGTCCGCTTGCAGGTCGGCACCAAATAACCGTTGCTGGCTGCTATCTCAACCCATACCTTAAATCGGAGTCGATTTAAGAATAAAATGATGCAGCAATCCAATGTGTTACAGCGTACTTTCTGACGTCACCGCGATACCGGCCTCTAGCGGGATTCATCGAAGCCCCTGAAGGGTGCATCAGGAGTAAGTCCGTGGAGATTCCCCAGCACTTTCACGTCGCCGAGACACAGGATGGTTTGTGAACCACCGCATCAATTCTGCCCTTCCCGGTTACCTCATGATCAGCTCCAAGACCGACACCAACGATCTGTCGGATTTGTCCGAAGATGCTTTGGCTGAATTCGGCCCATTGCTCGCAAGAGCTCAAAGTGCCTTGAAACAGCAATTGAATGCTCAGCGCGTCTATATCGGCCGATACGGGCACACGCCTGGTTACCCGATCCATTTTCATGTGATCCCGATATATGACTGGGTGGAGGAGTTGTTCTGGAAGGACGCTCGCTATCGTCTGCTCGAGAATTTCGCGGAGGGACCAGGGGAAACCGCAACGGATGGCGCGGAACTGACGCTGTTTGTCTGGCGCGAGTTCTGCGAACGCGCAGAGCCGCCACCGGTCAAAGGGCCATCGGTCTCAGAGGCCATCGAGCTGCTGCGGGAGACAATGCGGTTTTCGGCGCCTGAAGCCTAAGACAACACCGTTCTCGGCTGTCTTGCGACAAGCGCCCGGCTGGCCGCCGCGCCGGCATGCAGGCAGATGAGCCCGATCGCCGCGAGAGAATTGATTAGCAGAACATTCGCCACCACCGCTGCCGAAAACGCGCCCTCACCTGACGGAAGCACCGCCGTTGCAGCAAACAGCGCGCCTTCATAGGCAACGAACCCGGCCAGGAAGGCGCCGGCCATCGTAACGGTAAGATCTGTCGACAGACGAAGTACCCCGAGCGCCGTAGCCAGGCACGCAAATGCCGCGATACCGATCGCCAGACCCCAGGCATAACTGTCCCAGGTCTGGGGATAACCGAGCACGAGATATCCGACCATCTGGTTAGCAAGCCAGGCCAGCAGAACCGCCGTCACCGCCATCCGCCGGGGAAGAATGACAGCCGATACCGCCGCCAAGGCCACGAAGGGCGTTATGCAGGCGAAAAGCAGGCTGAGAGCGACGCTCGCACCTGAAATGACGACGACCCAGGCGACAGCGAAGCCGGGTGCGACAGGGCGCAGGGGAAGCTGATTTCGTTCGAGCATCTCGAAACTCCATTCGACCGCAGGAAATAATACGCCAGTCCGGGAAAAAGGCTAGCGAGGCCATACCTCCTCTTGAGATCGAAATTCCCCGCCATTCCTCAATCCATGACGTATTGGATATGATGCCGGCCGTGCACGGCCGATTTCTGGACATGGGCGCGAACGCCGAAGACCCGGCCGATCATATCCTCCGTCAGCACCTCCTCCGGCGCCCCCGAGGCGACGACCTCGCCTTTCTGAAGCACCGCCAGCCTGTCGCAGAACATCGCCGCCAGATTGAGATCGTGCAGCGCGACGATGCAGGTGATGCCGAGCTTCGAGATCAGCGAGAGAATGTCGAGCTGATGCTGGATATCGAGATGGTTGGTCGGCTCGTCGAGCATCAGTTCGCTCGGCGCCTGCGCCAGCGATCTGGCAATATGGACGCGCTGGCGCTCACCGCCCGACAGCGTCTGCCAGAGCTGGCCCGCCCTCTCCCGCATGCCCGTCCGCGACAGGGCCTCGTCGACGGCTGCGTCGTCTCCGGCGCCCCAGGACGACAACAGCCCGCGATGCGGCGTGCGGCCGAGCCGCACCACGTCGCGCACCGTCAATTGCGTATCCGTCGTCGTCTGCTGCTCGACGAAGGCGACGCGCCGCGCAAGCGCTGCGCGCGACAGCGAGGATATATCGTCATCACCCAGCCGGATGACGCCGCTGCGAACCTTGCGCAGCCGGCAAATCAATCTGAGAAGGCTCGATTTGCCGGAACCGTTCGGCCCAAGCAGGCCGAACACCTTGCCCCTTTCCACCGTTAGGCTGACGCCGTTGACGATGACGGTATCGCCGGCGGCAAAGCTTACCTCGTCGACGCTGATACTCATGCATTCCCTCGCACGCGATAGAGGATGATGGCGAAGGCCGGCGCGCCGAAAAGCGCGGTGACGACGCCGATCGGCAGGATTTGCTGCGGAATGATGACGCGCGAAACAATATCGGCGCCGACCATGTAAATCGCACCGCCGAGCGCTGTTGCCGGCAGCAGCCGCCCATGCCCCGGCCCGACGAGGAAGCGGGCGGCGTGAGGGATGACGAGGCCAACGAAGCCGATCGAACCCACCATGCTAACGACGCTTGCCGTCATCGCCGCCGTCATGCCGAACAGCACGATTTGGACGCGGCGTACGGCAATGCCGAGCGAGGCGGCAGCATCCGTGCCGAAAGCGAAGGCGTCCAGCGCCCGCACATGGGCCATGCAGATGATGAAGCCGGCAAGCGCGATCGGCACCGACAGATAGACATCGGGCCAGCGCACGCCACTGAGCGAACCCAAAAGCCAGAACAGGATGCCGCGCGCCTGCTCGGCATTCGCCGATGTCGTCACGATGTAGGAGGTCAGCGCATTGAAGAGCTGCGAACCGGCGACGCCGCAAAGGATGATGCGCTCGCCGCTTCCTCCCGCACCCGTTGCCAGGAAGCCGACCAGCAGAAAGGCGATCACCGCACCGATGAAGGCGCCGCTCGAGAGGCCGAGAATACCGTAGCCGAAGCCGAGGATCATCACGCAGACGGCGCCCGTCGAGGCGCCGGCGGAGATGCCGAGCACATAGGGTTCGGCCAGCGGATTGCGCAGCAGCGCCTGCAGGATCGCACCGGAGAGCGAGAGCGATGCGCCGGCGCTGGCCGCGACGAGCGCGCGGCTCAGACGATAATCCCAGACGATGCCCTGGTGGATGCGGCTGATCTCGAAATTCGTTCCGAACAGCCGGTTCGAGACCGCCTCCGCCGTGGTCGCAACGGGAATTGCGATCTCGCCGATGGAAACGGCAAGGCTGATCATCAGCCCGAGCAGGAGAAGTGCGGCAATGGTGAGCGCGGCAAGCGCCCACCATCCCTGTTGCCTGACCGACATTGCCTTCACTGCGCCAGGCCGAAGGACTTGATGCCGTTCGCCAATGTCTCGATGCCATCGATCGTGCGGATCGTCGGGTTCATCGACTGCGCGTCCATCATCACGAAGTGCTTGTTTTTGACCGCGTCGAGCTCCTTGGTCACAGGGTCGCTCTCAAGAAAATCGACCTTGACCTTAGGATCGTCAGCCGCATAACGGCGGCGGTCCATGGTCGCGAGCACGATGACGGCAGGGTTCGCCTGGGTGATGGTTTCCCAACCCACCAGCGGCCATTCCTCTTCCGTGGTGACGACGTTCTTCGCACCGATCGTCTTCAGGATATAGGCGGGCGCGCTGTTCTTGCCGGCGATGAAGGCGTCGCCGCTGACCTCTTTGCTGGAGAACCAGAAGACGACGGGCAGGTTCTTGCCCGATGCGCCCGATATCGACGCGACAGCATCCGCCTCGCGCTTCTTCAGCGCCGAAATCAGCGCATCGCCGCGGTCCTTCACGTCGAAAATCTCCGAGAGCTCGGCGATTTCCCGGTAGATCAGGTCCATCGTGAACAATTCCCCACGCACGCCGTCGCCGCCATCTGTGTTGACCTTGGCGATGCAATCGGCCGGCGCGAGATAGGTATTGATCCCGAGATCCTTGAACTGTTCCCGCTTGCCGACGGAGCCCTGCGCGCCGACATGCCATTCGAACTCGGCCGCCACTAGGTCGGGCTCCTGCCCGACGACGGATTCGAAGCTCGGATCGTTGTCGGCAAGCCGCTTTATCTTGCTGTTGGCCTCGGCATATTGCGGCAGGACTGGACCGACCCAGACGGCCGTCCCGGCGATCTTGTCGGCAAGGCCGAGCGAGAAAAGAATTTCGGTCATACCCTGGCCGATCGAAACGATCCTGGCGGGCGCCTTCTGAAAAGTCACCTGCTGGCCGCAATTACTGACGGTCAGGGGGTAGTGCGTCGCGGCAAGGCTTGGTGCCGCAAGGCCGGCAAGCCCGAAGGCATATGTCATGGCGGCGAGAATCTGGCGCATGGAAAACCTCGATGAAGGAAAAAATCACGGCCGTTCCGCGCATGTGCGCGGACCGAAAGCACGCTTAGGCGTGCCCTAGCCGCAGGAGGCCCAATCGAGACGGATGCATGCCGGAATTCGGCGAAGGTTCAGCAGGTCAATCATATCTGTTCCTTGTCCGGGCATCCCCGCCCGGTTGATTGGATCGTGATTGACGGCAGGTCTCCTGGCTTGCGGATATCCGTCGTTACATCCGCCTTCCCGCGATATCCGCAGTGGCAGGGCCATAGGCCCTTCAGAGATGGCCAGTCGCTGGCCACTCCTGAGATGATCGACAATCCGCTTACAGTTGCGGGGGCAGCCACGGTCTCGGTCCCTACTGGGTCGTCCTCACCGTGTTCCCTATTAATCCCCTTGGAGTCATCTTCAGGGAACCGTCGAACCCAGTTACGTCGCAGACCTGCCTAACGTCAATGATTATTGCGGAGGATCGTGCCGGCCCACCGCGGCAAATTGCGAGACCTCGAAGCAAAACTCGCCAGCACCCTCGCGCAAAAGCTATCGTCTGCGGCGCTGGCGTCGGGTCATCAGTCGGCGTGCGTCACGACGGATTGCGGAAGGCGGGCCCCCGACATAGCTTTGGCGCCACCGATTTCAACGAGGTCTGATGTAGCAATGAGCAATCCGGATAGCACCGATCTCGCCGCAGCCAGGATAGACGCAATTCGCCAAGCAGCCGAGCAAGGCGATGCACAAGCACAATTTGAATTAGGCCATATGACCGCACGAGGTGAAGGTGTCACCGGGGATAAAGCCGAAGGCGCGAGATGGCTTCGGAAAGCGGGCGAACAAGGTCATGTCGATGCGCAATTCCTCCTGGCTGGCCTGTATCTCATGGGGGACGGCGTTGCACAGAGCGCGCCGGAAGGCGTCGAGTGGCTTGATAGAGCCGCCAGTCAAGGCCATGCCGACGCACAGTATTTATTGGGCTTGATGAGAGAGGACGGCGACGGTTGCGATATCGATCCAACAGACGCCGTAAGATGGTACGGCCAGGCCGCAAACCAGGATCATGCCGGTGCGCAATACAGGCTAGCCCAAATGAAAGAGCACGGCGTGGGCTGCGAGATCAATCTGACAGAGGCTTTCAAATGGTACCGTCGTGCAGCGCTTCAGGATTACCCTGATGCAAGCGAAGATCTGCTCGATTTATGTCGTGCACATCCAGACCTGCCGCTTCCAGTATCAGAATTGCTCGATGGCAAAGGTCGTTCCTGATACTCAGCCCTTTGTCCGGCGGCGCAATCGTCCAGACGCCGTCGCCGTCCTATTCACTCCGCCCCTACAACGCATCCAGCGGTATCTTCAAATACCGCCGGCCGTTCTCCTCCGGCTCGGGCAACCGCCCGCCGCGGATATTGACCTGCAGCGCATGCAACATCAGCTTCGGCTTCGGCAGCGTGCGGTCGCGCGCCTGGCGCAGCGCGATGAAGCCGGCCTCGTCGATGCCTGCGATATGAGGATTGGCGCTTTTCTGGGCGGTCACCGTGCTTTCCCAGCGCGGGTGGCGGCCGCCGGGCTGGTAGTCGTGGCCGGAAAAGAGCCGGGTCTCCTCGGGCAGCAATAGGATGGCCTGGATCGAATGCCAGAGGGAGCTAGCGCTGCCGCCGGGGAAATCGGTTCGCGCCGTGCCGGAATCCGGCGTGAACACCGTGTCGTGCACGAAGGCGGCGTCGCCGATCACATAGGTGATCGAGGCGAGTGTGTGCCCGGGCGAAAACATCACGCGGGCTTTAAGCGCACCGATCTCGAAGGTGTCGCCATCGGCAAACAGCTGGTCCCATTGCGAACCGTCGGCTTTAAGCGCCGGCCAGTTATAGATCTCCTTCCAGAGCGTCTGCACGTCGGTGACATGGGCGCCGATCGCCGTCGGCGCACCGGTCTTCTCATGCAGATAGTGCGCGGCGGAGAAATGATCGGCATGCGGATGCGTGTCGAGGATCCACTCGACCGTCAGCCCTTCACTTTTGATATGAGCGAGGATGGCGTCGGCATTGACCGTTCCCGTCGCCCCCGACATTTCGTCGAAATCGAGCACTGGGTCGATGATGGCGCAGCGTTTCGTCGCCGGGTCGGAAACGACATATTGCACACTGCAGGTGCGGGGCTCGAAGAAGGCCTTCACATGAGCCGCCTGCCCTGACCGCTTTTCCAGCCAGCGGCGCGCGCCGGCAAGATCGAAGCCGAGGTTTTGACCGAAGGCCTCGACATCTCCGGGCTTCATCCGGCCGTCGAGCACCTCGCCCAGTGCATAGAGCGTCAGCGCCCGCGTGCCGCTCTTGCAATGGGCGACGACCGGTCCCTTGGCCTGCGCCATCGCTGCCTGGAAGGCACGGATATCGGCTTCGGTGATCTCGGTTCCCTTCACGGGCACGAAGCTGTAGGCGAGCCCGGCGGTGGCGGCAGAAGCCTTTTCCGAGGTATTGCCCGGCTGCCCCGGCTCCTCGCCATCCGGCCGGGCATTGATGACGGCGGCAAAGCCATCAGCCGCGAAGGCGGCAAAACCTGCGGCGTCGGGCTGCCCCGCCACCGATATCAGCTCATTGACCCTCACGGATGTCATCGAAGCCCCCGCGCTGCCCGCACCAGGCATTATCGCACGTATATCGATACAATCTCACAAGTATATTGCCGAATGCAAGAATAGGCGCTTGGTATTTCTCAGCACCTGTCGCCGATCCGCAAAGCCTGAAGAAACCGGCGGGAGACGCCGCCCAAACTCCCGCCCATCCCGGCCGAGTATCGTCAAAACGACAGCGTCGCAGCACCTTCCTTGATCTCGGCATGCATGGCGCTGGCACCGACGATGACGACGCCGTCGAGCAAGTCTTCCTGCGTATAACCGCGCGAGGTCACACAGGGCGGGCAAGCCCAGATCGTGCCGCCGCGCTGCTGGAAATTCTCGATCAGGCTCGACAGCGGATCGAGCGGCGGCACATGCGTCATGCGCTGGCCGCCCTTGCGCACCAGGTCGATCCCGGTGCTGGTGAGGAACACCGAGACCTTCAGCCCGGCGGTGATGCCGCCATTGGCAATGGTGAAGGCGACGGAGGAAAGTTCGGATTCGATGCCTGTGGTGACGAGCACGACCAGTTTGTCGCTTTGGGTTTGCATAGTATTCTCCCGTTTGTCAGGGTGAACAGCGTTCACCCGGTTTGAACGAGCTGATGATAGGAGGGTGCGCGGGGCGCGTATTTGGCCGGAATGCGTGAAGCCTTGTCCGAAAATCCAGGCGCTGCGGGTGTCGCGCGTGACGACGTGCTGTCGGCGCTGCTGTCGACGATCCGCCTGTCGGGATCACTGCAGTTCTGCTTCATGCCGACGGGCGACTGGCAGACCGATGCCACGCCGGCCTTGGCGAGCCTTTCGGCGAAGGCTTCGGGCACGATGCCGTTTCACATCGTTGTGGAGGGCCGCTGCTGGCTGAAGACGGAAGGTGAAGAGGCCGATCTCGAGGCCGGCGACGTGCTGGTCTTTCCCTTCGGCACCGGACATCAGCTCGGCGCGGGAAGAGACGGCAAGCTGGTGCTGCCGACCCGCGACCTGCCGCAAAAGCCGTGGCGTGAGATTCCCGTGCTGCGCTACGGCGAGGCGGTGCAAGGCGTGCGGCTGCTCTGCGGCTATCTGCAATGGGACGGGCTGAGCTTTGCGCCGCTGCGTCAGGCGCTGCCCAGGCTGATCCATGTCAGGACACGGGCCGCCAATGACGGCGACTGGCTGCGCGCCACCATCCGCCAGATGGTCGAGGAGGTCGACAGGCCGCGCGCCGGCGGCGTCTCGATGCTGCCGCGGCTGACCGAAATCATCTTCATCGAGATCCTGCGCCATCAGATCATGATGGCCGAGTCGCGTTCCGTCGGCTGGCTGGCAGCGCTTGGCGACCCCGCGCTCTCGCGCTGCCTCTCCCTCATTCATGGCGATCCCAAACGCGACTGGTCGCTGGAGCAACTGGCGGCGGCCTCTGGCCTCTCGCGCAGCGCCCTCGCCGATCGCTTCCAGACGGTGCTCTCGACCTCGCCGATCCGCTATATCAGGGACTGGCGGCTCTACCTCGCAAGCGTGGCGCTCGCCACCACAAGCCAGCCGATCGCGGCGATCGCTTACGAGGCCGGCTATGCCACCGAAGCCGCCTTCAACCGCGCCTTCTCCCGCGCCTTCGCCACCCCGCCGGCCGCCTGGCGGGCGATGTCGCGGGCGTAGAGGGTGATCGGCTCAATAAGCGCCGTTGCTCAAGAGAGGTTGGTAGGGAGAAGCCACGACATCCATGGGTGGAAAAAATCAAGGGATGCGCTAATTAGAAACACCATCAAAATTTGGAGCGAGCCTTGGATTCCGAATCCCCTCAGCCACTCACAGCTCGCTTTCCTGTCGGTGGCGGAGAAATTGGCCGGCTGATCCAGACCCGCGACTGGAGCAAAACGCCGCTCGGTCCTCTCGACCTCTGGCCGCAAAGTCTGAAGACGGCCACCAATATGCTCTTGCTTTCACCCGTGCCAATCGTTCTTCTATGGGGCGAAGACGGCGTGATGATCTATAACGACGCCTACTCCGTGTTCGCAGGCAGCCGTCATCCGGATCTTCTCGGTTCGAAGGTCCGCGAGGGCTGGAGCGAAATTGCCGACTTTAATGACAATGTGATGAAGGTCGGACTGTCAGGGAAAACACTCGCCTACGAGAATCAGGAGTTGACGTTGTTGCGCCACGGCAGTCCGGCTCCTGCCTGGATGAACCTCGACTATTCGCCAGTCCTCGACGAAAGCGGAAAACCCGCCGGCGTCATCGCGATCGTCGTCGAAACCACGAAAAGCGTCCTTGCCCAGCGTCGGCTGCGCGAGAGCGAAGAGAGGTTCAGGGCGTTCACGACTGCGACGACCGACATCGTCTACCGTATGAGCGCCGACTGGAAGGAGATGCAGCAGCTCGACGGTCGCAATGTTCTCGCAGACACGGCCAATCCAACTGTCGCGTGGCAGGAGGCCTATCTGTTTCCCGAGGACATTCCCGCGATCCAGGCGGTAATCGACGAGGCCATCGCAAGCAAGGGTGTTTTCGAATGTGAGCATCGCGTCCGGCGGGCCGACGGCAGTACCGGCTGGGTGCTGTCACGAGCGGTTCCAGTCTTGAATGACGGCGGCGCTATCGTCGAATGGTTTGGGGCCGCGACCGATATCACCGAGCGGCGACGCAAGCAGCAACAGCTGGAACTTATCGTTCATGAGCTCAACCATCGCGTTAAGAACAATCTGGCGATGGTGCAGGCTTTTGCGTACCGCACCTTCCGCGATGCTGAAGACATCCCTCGTGCACTGGACAGTTTCACGGCGCGGCTGGTGTCGCTCGGCCGTGCCAATGATCTGTTGACAGGCGAACTGTGGAGCAGCGCGTCGTTGAAACAGACGCTCGACCAGGCGACCGTTCCGCATCGGCCGGACGGCGAGCGATGGAAGCTGACCGGAGACGATATCCGGGTTTCCGCAAAAACGGCCCTGGCGCTGACCATGGCCTTTCACGAACTCGGCACAAACGCTGTCCGTCATGGCGCATGGTCGAATGATGGCGGCGCCGTCAGCGTCAAATGCTCCCTCCAAATCATCGACGACGGAACGCAACGCTACCGCATAGACTGGGACGAACATGGCGGACCGCGCGTAGAGCAGCCGAAGAGGAAGGGATTCGGCACGGTCCTCATCCAGCGCGGCCTTGCCGCGGAGACCGGAGGCAGTGTGGATATCTCGTTCGCCGAAACGGGTTTTTCCTTCCGTCTCGACGCTCCCGCAGACCGTCTGCGGAATGAATGACATGGCCAAGCGCGTCCTTGTCGTTGAAGATGAAATGACCATCGCCATGATGATCGAGGACATGCTCATGGACCTCGGTCACGAAGTGGTCGCGACAGCCGCGCGATTGCCCACGGCGCTGGAGGTTGCCGGCGACGGTAATCTTGATTTCGTCATTCTCGATGTGAACCTCGCCGGGCATCAGTCATTCCCGGTGGCGGCAGTCCTTCAGCAGCGCGGTATCCCGTTTGCCTTCGCGACCGGATATGGGCCAGCGGGTATCGATCCCGCCTTTGCCGGCCGACCGGTGCTGACCAAGCCGTTCACAACTGCCGATCTTGCCGCTGTCATCGAAACTGAAGGCTGAGATGCAAGAGGGCCGATGCCCAAGTCAAAGAGCCGCTCCAATGAGACTTGTTGTGGCGGGCGATGGCGCAGGTCTGAACTGGATCCGATCGACACCCTGATGGACGATCAGCGCGGTTGCAGGCCTGTCAATCCGAGGGCAAGCGTGATGTCGTTGATGATCCCCAGTCGCGCTTCGATCACCGCGATTTTCTCGGGCGTATCAGCACCAAAAGCCTCGATATCGATGAACAATTGCTCGCAGCCGCCTGGCGTGACCGTGCCGAACATCTGGCCGGGTTCGTCGCCTATGTTTCGCCAGCTGTGCGGCACATGTGGCGGCAGAACGACGACGGTTCCCACAGGCGCGTCGAACGCCTCGTCGCCGCATTGGAATCGATAGAGCCCGCGGATGACCCGAAAGACTTCCGTCTCCCGCGTATGCGTGTGCGGGGCCGGGCCATGACCGGGCGGTGTGAAGGTTTCCCACATCCCGAGCGCGCCGCCGGTCTCGGCGGCCGTGGCATGGATGACGATCCTCGCGCCAAAGGGCGTCCTCGCCACGCGCTCCTTGCCGGGCAAAGAGACGACGGCGTTCCTGAAACTCGACATATCCACCTCCCCCTCGATTGCATTCTTTGGGCGGAGCCCTGCGCCTCACCCTTGCGGCGCCGGCTCATTGAGCATCGCTTCGATATTGTATCCGTCGGAATCGAGAACGAAGCAGGCATAATAGTTCTCTTCATATTCCGGCCGCGGGCCGGGCGCGCCATTGTCCCGGGCGCCGGCGTCGAGCGCGGCCCGATAAAACGCCTCGACCTCCGCCCTGCTCCGAACCCGGAAGGCAACGTGCACACGCGTCAGAGGCGGCTTGTCGTCAGTGCGCTGGATTTCGAACAGACTGCCGCCGACATCAAAGGCCCAGAACACGCCCTCCTTTCCGAAGGAGAGGCGATAACCCAGAGGGTCGAAAGCGCGCTCATAGAACAGCTTGCTCTTCTCAAGGTCACTCACTGCGATGGTGATATGATCGATCATGCCGTGCCCTCCCTATCGTTCCAGCGCCCCATCATAGTCGAAATCGCCGCGGCGGAAAAAAGCGACGACTCTGATGGCGAAGGGGGAATGCTAGATCAGCAGTCCCCTGCCCCGACAGAGCGGACTCGCCCACACCCACAGCCCACCTGCCGCCGAACAGCAAAAAACCCCGCCAATCATTGACGGGGCTGTGCATGCTGAAAATCGATCGGCATTACATCCTGAGAGGAATCAATGATTGCCTTCGGTCAAAGCTTGCGCCTTGGATCCTCGCCTTGTCGACCGACAGCCGACGCGTCCGCACGGTGGAACGTTCCGACTATCGCATCGACATCAACTCCGTCATCAGCCCTGCCTTGATTTCGAGCACGGGTCGATTGACCCGGGGATGACCGATGTCCCTCAGTTGGTCGGGCGTCATGTCTGCCAATGCATTCCGTCTTGCGACGCTCCGCTGCCACTTCCTCAGGGCAGCGACGATCATTGCGACGCTGTTGGACCTGAACCAGAACAACTGTCCTTTCGGCGCGCTGATGCCGGCGTGAGTTTCCGTGTGAGCCATTTTCAGTCTCCCATTTGTGAGATTTGCAGATGGGAGGCTGACACGCGGACGTATTGCGGCTGTTCGGTTCAGCGTGAACGACCAGGAAAACTTCGACAAGCCGCCGCTAAATCGGTGTTAAATCTATCTGCCGAAATGCTATTCTGCGGTGGCGGCCGAAATCTGGGAGACGATCTGTGCGCATCAGGTTGCTGGGTGGCCTTGAAGTGACGTCCCGGGAGCACCGGCAAATCCGCTTCACCACGCGCAAGACGTCACTTCTTTTTGCTGCCCTGGCGCTTGCAGGCCGCCGTGGCCATCGCAGGGAACTGCTTTCCGAAGCCTTCTGGCCGGGACGAGGCAGTGAGCAGTCCCGCAATAGCCTGCGGCAGGCGCTGGTGGATATCAGACGATCGTTCCCGAGCGGGGGAGATGCCGCCGTCTACATCGACGGGGATCAGGAGACCGTTGCGCTGATAACAGGTCCTGATGAAACCGACATTTCGATCTTCGACCGTAAACTGGAGGCCGGCCGGACGGCCGATCTCGCCTTCGCCGCCGACCTCTACCGCGGCGAGGTGCTCGCAGGCGAGGCCATTCCGGACGGGCTGGATGAGTGGTTTGGACCCTATCGGAGCACATATCAACGCAAGGCGCTGCAGTTGGTGGAGCGGTTGAGCCTCGCGTTCTCCGAGCCGGGCTCCGCGGAAGAATCGGCTTGCGAAGGGCTCGCCGAGAGGCTGCTGGCTGTGGACCCGACCGTGGAGGCCGCCCATCGGGCGCTGATGCGGATCCACGCTCTCAGGGGTCACGAAAACGCGGCCTTGCGCCAGTTCGAAGCCTGTCGGGCGTTCTTGAGGAAGCATCTTCAGGCAGAACCCGAGGCAGAGACCTTTTCCCTGGCCGCTTCGCTGCAATCGCGCCAGGGATCCGAACATCAGCGGACGGCACCCAGCCTCGACGTGGCCTTACAGCCGCAGGTCTTCCCAGCCCCGGCGAAACATCACGACCGGCCATCGGTTGCCGTATTGCCGTTTCAGAATCTGAGCGGTGATGCGGAGCAAGAATATTTTGCCGACGGCATCGTTGAGGACATCACCATCGCGCTCGCTCAATTCCGCCACCTCTATGTCATCGCACGGAATTCGAGCTTCACCTACAAAGGTCAGGCGGTCGACATAAAGCAGGTCGGACGCGAGCTGGACGTACGCTATGTGGTCGAAGGAAGTGTGCGCCGGACGGGTGACCGCCTGCGCATTGCCGGGCAGCTCATCGATACGTCGACCGGTACACATCTTTGGGCCGATCGTTTTGACGGAACCCTGGCGAATGTCTTCGATCTTCAGGATCAGGTCGCCTCGAGCATCGTCGGCGCCATAACGCCGAAAGTGGAGGAGGCTGAGATCGAGCGCGCCAAACGCAAGCCGACCGAGAGCCTCGACGCCTACGACTACTATCTCCGCGGCCTGGCGGCCTTCGACCGGACGATCACCAACAGATCGGTCATCGACGAGGCCCTACGGCTTTTCATGAAGGCGATCGAGCGTGACCCGGAATTCGCCATAGCCCATGCCCGAGCGGCGCGCTGCTACGCCACCCGAAAGAGCAACGGCTGGATGCTCAATCCCGCAGAGGAAACCGCCGAAGCCACCCGGCTGGCCCGCAGAGCGGTCGAACTCGGCTGGGACGATGCGGTTGCGCTCACTTACGGCGGATATGTCATCGGTTATGTCGGCGGTGACCTTGACGACAGTGCGGCCTGCATCGATCGCGCAGTCTTTCTCAACCCGAACCTGGCCGCTGCGCTCGGCGTCAGCAGCTGGGTGAAGGCCTGCCTGGGCGAGCCCGATAAGGCCGTCGAACACGCAGCTCTTGCCATGCGCCTCAGCCCTTTGGATCCGCGCTTGTTCGCCTGGCAGTTCAACACCGGCCTCGCGCATTTTTGCGCTGGCCATTATGACGACGCCGCCGCTTGGGCGGGAAAATCGCTACGGCACCAGCCGAACTACCCGAGCGCCATGCGCGTGATGGCGGCGGGCCAGGCCATGGCCGGACGGCTTGCGCAAGCCGGGGAAACGATCACTCGCCTGTGCCTGATGGACCCCGCCCTCCGGCTTTCCAATCTCGCCGACGTGCTGCCACCATTCCGGCGACCGGACGATCGCAATCGATATATCGAGGCTCTCAGGATGGCGGGACTGCCGGAGTAGCTGCCGCTTCAGCGGCGTCCTCGGAACGAAGGGGCATACCGGGCTATTACCCACCCCCTATCGGCTAATTGCGAAACGATGCTGCTTCGTGCGAAATTGCCACGCGATGGATCACACGGGTGAAGTTCTCATTCTCACCGGGCCGCCGGGCTCCGGAAAAACCACGACGGCCGAGGCGCTCGCCAGCGAGCCCGGCTCGCCGAAGGTCCATCTTCATTCCGACGACTTCTGGCATTTCATCAAGAACGGCGTGATCCCGCCCTATCTGCCGGAAGCTCATGAACAGAACATCGTTGTCGTCGACGTGTTGACGAAGGCCGCGGCGGGCTATGCCGGCGGAGGCTACTTCGTCGTCGTGGACGGCATTGTCGGGCCGTGGTTCCTGGAACCGTTCCGGAAAATCGCGACACCCCTCCACTACGCGATTCTGCGTCCGCCGCTCGATGTCGCCATCCGGCGCTGCCGGGAGCGTGGCGGCGATACGCTGACCGATCCCGGCCCTATTGCAGAGCTCCATCGACAGTTCTCATCGCTGGGTGCGTTTGAGCGACATGTTCTGTCGACGGATGGGCAAGGCAGGAAAGAGACGCTGGGCGCGGTTATCGAAGCCGTGCAAAGCGGAGCCTTCCGGCTGGCGTCATGACGTCACGCCATCGGCCTTCAGCGCAAACCAGCCCTCGCCCGCCCTTTTGCAATTCGCCGTTTTCCAGTTCGTCGGGCGACATTCATGAACCCAACTCATAAGCCCATGCCGATATCACCGGCTAATCGATACCAGCCTTTGCCCTTAGGGTAGGATCAAACCTGAGGAGGACATCCGCATGATCAAACGCAAGCTCGGCCAAAGAGGCCCTGACGTTTCGGCGATCGGTTTCGGCTGCATGGGGCTGAACTATCATCGCGGGCCGGCGATGGAGCGCGGCGATGCCATTGCGCTCTTGAGGGCGGCGCATGAGCGGGGCGTGACCTTCTTCGACACGGCAGAGGCCTACGGGCCGTTCACCAACGAAGATCTCGTCGGCGAGGCGCTGGCGCCGATCCGTGATGAGGTGGTGATCGCGACGAAATTCGGCTTCAAGGATGGCCGGCCTGATGTGGGCCTGGATAGCCGGCCGGTTCGCATCCGGCAGGTTATCGAAGAAGCCCTCACGCGGCTTCGCACCGATCGCATCGATATCTTCTACCAGCATCGGGTCGACCCTGCCGTACCGATCGAAGAGGTGGCAGGCACGGTCAAGGATCTGATCGACGCCGGCAAAGTGCTGCATTTCGGCCTCTCCGAAGCCGATGCCGACTCTATCCGCCGCGCCCATGCCGTGCAGCCCGTCACCGTGTTGCAAAGCGAATATTCGCTGTGGTGGCGTAACCCGGAACGGAAAATCCTGCCCATCCTCGAAGAACTCGGCATCGGCTTCGTGCCCTATAGCCCGCTCGGCCGCGGCTTCCTCACCGGCAAGATGGATGAGAACACCAGTTTCGAAGGCGGCAACGACCACCGCAAGACCAATCCGCGCCTTTCGGCCGAAAACCGCAAGGCAAACCAGCCGGTGGTCGATGCGATCGAGGCCATTGCCGCTCGCAGAAAGGCAACCGCAGCCCAGGTCGCCATC
This sequence comes from Rhizobium sp. P1_B8, assembly GCF_056406515.1. Lineage (NCBI taxonomy): Bacteria > Pseudomonadati > Pseudomonadota > Alphaproteobacteria > Hyphomicrobiales > Rhizobiaceae > Rhizobium > Rhizobium sp. P1_B8. Next base: position 53,447 of record NZ_JBFTZZ010000026.1, read on the forward strand.
GCCTGGCTGATGGCGCGCAAGCCTTGGATCGTCCCCATTCCCGGCACCACCAAGCTGCACCGGCTGGAAGAAAACATCGCCGCCGCCGACATCACCTTCACATCGGAAGAACTGGCCGAGATCGACGCGGTCTTCTCAGGCATCGAGGTCCACGGCGACCGTTACTCGGGAACATCGGCAGCCCGCGTCACGCGGTGAGCCGACGCCCCTCAGTCGCCGACCGCAAACCCACATGGCGCGGGATCGACCAATTCGAGCGGCGGCATCATTCCTTGAGGTCTACGGGGCGGCGTTTGACTTCGATGGCTGTGTCACGCGAGAAACCCGCAAAACCGCCCGCGAGACGCGGGCGGCTGCATCATCGTGCGGGCACCCGCCTCAAGCGCGGATGATCAAAGTTAGTCCTGGCCCTGCAGGCGGTCCATCACCTGGAGCAGTAGATCGGCGCAGGCCTTCATCGGTTCATCCTCGGCGCACTTAAGATCGATCCGGGTGTTCCCATCCTCGATCCGGAAATGTGCTGCCTTGGACGGCGGTGGCGGTGGCGGGCGATGACCACGGAAGCCCATGTCGCCACGGAAGCCGATGTCGCCTCTCCGACCATGCCAGCGGTAATCGGGGCGATCTCCCGGTCGCGCATCCGGCCCGCCCATCATCGGCCCGTCGTCATCAGGAGCAGACGAAGACGGAGGCGGAGGCGGCGAGCCGGGTTCGGCCACGGCCGGTGGAGTCCCGGCGGATGGCGGAGCGGGCGGCTGTTGGGCGAAGGCGGTGCCGGCCAGTGCGGCAAGGGCAAGGCCTGATAGGAGAAGTCGTTGCATGAGAAGCTTTCCTTTCGGAGTTATGAGGCGTGTCTGTAAACACCGCAGCGCGGCTTTGGTTCACGCCCGTCAGGGCCTATGATCGAAATCGGCAAATCGTCTGTGCGGCGGACCCTTCGGCGGACGCAGCGCTTCGGTTCGTCCGTCCTGGCGAACGAGGTAGCTTGCATGCACGAAGCCATCGTCGAAGCGTCCCTGAACGGTGACAGCTTCATCCCGGGTGACGAGGGCGCGACCCTCGCCGGCCGGGCCCGTTTCAACAAGCGCCTTGCCGCTCTCGTCCTGCAGCACGAACTTGTTGCCATAGACCTCGGCGACCTTGCCCTTGATGGTGATGAGGCTGGTGGCCGGCATGGCCGAAATCGCCACCGGCGTCAGCGGCGCCATTTCAGGCGTGGGACGCATCATCTTCACGGCGCCGGCGCCCCCGGCAGCACCGATGACAAGCGCCACGGCGGCCGCGATCACGGGGATCGCCAGCCGGCGCCGGCGGTATCCTGGCGGCATAGGCGTGGCGGCGCCTTCGGGATGTCCGTTGTCCTGGTCTTCATCAGGCATATATCTGCTCCTTGCTTCAGTAATGGCGGCAATCTAACCGCCACACCCCCTCGCCTGCCTGAACCTCTCCGTTCAGATTGAGTTAAGCTCGGCCCGATAGTTTTGGCCCGTCCCCAGAGATACCCTTCGATGAAAGCCCTGCCCCCATGCGCGTACTGCTCGTCGAAGATGACGAAGACCTCAGCGGCCGGATCGCCGCCGTGCTGCGATCGGAAAACTTCGTCGTCGATATCGCGCGCAACGGCGAGGACGCCCTCCATGCGGGGCTGACCGAACTCTTCGATGTCGCAATCCTCGACCTCGGCCTGCCGAAGATCGATGGCGTCAGCGTGCTGAAGGGCTGGCGCGAGGGCGAACGCAACCTGCCGGTTCTGGTGCTGACGGCCCGCGACGGCTGGCCGGATAAGGTCTCGAGCTTCAAGGCCGGCGCCGACGATTTCCTCGCCAAACCGTTCAAGGTGGAGGAACTGGTGCTGCGCCTGCGCGCCCTGGTGCGCCGGGCAGCCGGCCACGCCGCCGCACGGCTCGTCTGCGGCGCACTGGTCTTCGATGCGCAGCTCGGCACCTTCGAGCTCGACGGCCTGCCGCTGAAGCTGACGGCGCTGGAATGGCGGGTGCTCTCCTGTCTGATGTTGCGCAAGGAGATGATCGTTGACCGGCGCGAACTCACCGAGCGCGTCTATGACGGCGATGCCGAAGTCGACTCCAATTCCATCGAAGTCATCATCGCTCGCCTGCGCAAGAAGCTCGGAGCCGATCGGATCGAGACGGTGCGCGGCCGCGGCTATATGCTGACGGCGGCAGTGGCGCCATGAAGGCCCCGTCCCTCAAGCCAAGTTCGATCGCCGGCCGGCTGCTGATGTTTTCCGGCATCTTCGTGACGCTGGCGCTCGCTGTGGCCGCCATCGTGCTCTGGCTGGCGCTGAAAACGGTGGTGCGCGAGCAGGTCGACCAGCGTTTGGACATCCAGATCGGTGCCCTTGCCGGCGCGGTGACTCGCGACGCTGAGGGAAGGATCGCCCTCTCCACGCCGCTCGATGCGCCGCCCTTCGATCGCCCCTCCTCCGGCTGGTACTGGCAGATCGACGACGGGCGGCAACGCCTGACCTCCCGCTCCCTGATGAATGGCACGATAGACGCACCGCCGCCACGGCAGGATTTGCGTCATGTGCTGATGGGCATGCCGACATCAGGCAGCGGCGGTGATCGGGGAAGAGGGCCGCTCTATCTTCGCCAGGCGGTGCGCAGCATCGACGGCATGACGCTGACGATCACCGCGACGGCACCAGTGATCGCCCTCGTCGGTCCGGCGCTCCGCGCGCTCTTCTGGCTTGTGCCCTGTATGCTGCTGCTCGGCCTCGTGCTGATGGCCGGTACGCTCTGGCAGATCCGCTTCGGCCTGCGCCCACTGAAATCCATGGCGGCCAATATCGATGCCATCAACCGGGGCGAACGCGCCCGCCTGCCCGATGAGGCAACCGTTGAGCTTGCTCCGCTAGCGCTGAAAACCAACACGCTGCTGGCAACCAATGAGGAGAGGCTCGCGGCAACGCGCATACAGTTCGCCAACCTTGCTCATGGCCTCAAGACGCCGGTGGCGAGCCTGCTGCTGGCACTCGACGAGCAAAACGATCCACAAGGCGCGTTACGCGGCCTCGCCGCCCGGATCGATAACAGGATCAAGCATCACCTCGCCGCCGCCCGCCGGGTGATGGCCTCCTCGGACAATGTCGCCAGCACCGACGTGGCGGCCTCGGTCGCCGATCTGCACCGGGCGATCGGCCAGATTCATGCCGAACGCAAGATCGCCTTCGACACCGATATCGCCCAAGGCCTGCGGGTCGCCTGCGACGAAAGCGATGTCGAGGAAATGCTCGGCAACCTGATCGACAACGCCTTCAAATGGGCCTCCTCCCGCGTCACCCTCCGCGCCCGCCGCGACGGCCCGATCGCCCGCATCACCATCGAGGACGACGGGCCAGGGATACCGGCAGACCGGCTGGATGCTGTGTTGCTGCCGGGGGTGCGGGAGGACGAACACGTGCCGGGCAACGGCTTCGGGCTGAGCATCGTCAACGAACTTGCGGGGCTTTACGGCGGGTCTTTGGTGTTGGAGGCGAATGGGGCGGTGGGGTTGCGGAGTGTGTTGTGTTTGCCGTTGGTGGTGAGGTCGGCGGGGTAAGGTTCGGGGCTGGGTCGATGGGCGGTGACCTGGATATTGTGATCGCGGCAGAGTGACACCTGGCGCAAACTGCAAGTGTCAATCTGATAGCCGCCATCGGCGGCGCAAAGCTACCTTCGCGATCTATCCCTGAAGCGTCGTTGTCAGTTCCCGGCACAACGCTCCCTCCCTCAAAGCCGCAACCAAGCCCCTTCCCGATCATCACCACTCCTGCTGAGACGTCTTTCGCCTCGCCTCTGCCTTGTTGCTCGCGTATCCTGACGCCCGATTCGCCGTCCGCAAACGAGGGTGGGCATGAACGAAGCATCAAAGGAGAGCGCGATGACGGACGCCAAGAGCGGCATTTCTGGACTACGGCCGCATATTACAGTCATTGGCGTCGGCGGCGGTGGTGGCAATGCGATCAACAATATGATCGCGGAAAAGCTGGCGGGCGTCGAATTCGTCGCTGCGAACACGGACGCTCAGGTGCTGGCCACCTCCAAGGCGACGCGCCGCATCCAGCTTGGCGCGAATGTGACGGAGGGTCTCGGCGCCGGTTCGTTGCCGGAGGTCGGCCATGCGGCTGCCGAAGAGTCGCTCGATGAGATCATGGATCACCTGGCCGGCTCGCACATGTGCTTCGTCACCGCCGGCATGGGCGGCGGCACGGGCACGGGTGCTGCACCTGTCATCGCCCGCGCTGCGCGTGCCGCAGGCATCCTGACGGTTGGCGTCGTCACCAAGCCCTTTACCTTTGAAGGCAACCGCCGCATGCGGATGGCGGAAATCGGCATCGAGGCGCTTCGCCAGGCGGCCGATACGGTCATCGTTATTCCCAATCAAAACCTCTTCCGAATTGCTGATGCAAAAACGACGTTCGCCGATGCTTTCATGACCGCCGACCGCGTGCTCTATGCGGGCGTCGGCTGCATTACCGACCTGATCGTCAAGGAAGGCCTGATCAACCTAGATTTTGCCGACGTGAAGTCGGTCATGTCAGGCATGGGCCGCGCCATGATGGGCACTGGCGAAGCCTCCGGTGAAAGCCGCGCAATGAAGGCGGCGGAAGCGGCAATTGCCAACCCGCTTCTCGACGATATCTCGATGCGGGGCGCCAGGGGCGTACTGATCTCGATCTCCGGCGGTTCGGATATGACGCTGTTCGAAGTGGACGAAGCGGCAAGCCGCATTCGTGACGAAGTGCAGGAAGACGCCGATATCGTCGTCGGCGCGATCTTCGACCGCAGCCTCGACGGCAAGTTCCGCGTCTCGGTGGTAGCGACCGGTCTGGAAGGCAGCCCCCTGCCCGCATCCGCGCCTCACGCCGCCGAACAGATCCAGACGCGCACGCTGCAGTAAGCGCAGCGGCGCGACATATCCGAGCACGACAGCCTGCCGCGTCTTTTCAGACGCGCGGCGCTGTCGTGCTTCAATGTCCTGCGCTCCGGCGAAATCGCCGCGATCACCGGTCGTTGATCGTCGGAAGGTGCGTTTCGACCTCTACGCGGCGCTTGTCATCCAACGGCTCAATGTGCTTCTGCCAGAAGGCCTCGGCCTCCGGCGTGTCATCATCCCAGTGGCGGATCTTGACAATATTGTCATCGATTTTGGCCAGCCGTTTGCCGCCAAGCCGCAGGTATTCGTCCGCCAGTTCTTTCGATCGGGTCGTTTGCATGTCGTGCTCCTCCATAGGCGAACCGAAAGGCCGATCGTCATTACCGGGTTGGCCGGCAATCGGCATCCCCGTTATCGGCGCTTCCGCGCCTTCCTGTTAAACAGTACGGCGGGATCATGGTTCCAAATCATCGGCCGAGACCGGTCTACGCGGCCGGCTGAAGGCGTCGGCCGCCATCCATGTTCCGCACGGCCCGCCGCTCTTGCTGCCAGGACAGCCGGAGACGCCTCGTACTGGCAGGAGAGCGGCCTTGTCCGCAACGGCAAGACTGCATACGTCGGGGTGATCTCGACCGCTGCCTCGACGGCAAGTTCCGCGTCTCAGTGGTAGCGACCGGCCTGGAAGGCAGCCCGCTGCCCGCATCCGCGCCTCACGCCGCCGTTAAAGGCCCCGCCGTGAAGAGAACGGGCGGGGTCGGCATTCGAGCGGTAAGGCCCAATAGAACGCCGTGCGTCCTTTCGGACGCACAAAGGACGCTCTAACACCTGTCAATCCTCGCATCGCGCTTTCCGAAAATCGATTCCGATTTTCGGGCCGATGCGCTAGACGAACAGGACGTCCGAGATATTGTGCACCACGGAGATTTCGTCGATCCCGGTGTTGGTGATGTAGAGATTATCCGCCGCTGAATCATAGACCACGTTGGTGATCAAGTCGTCTCCCGGTATGGCGATGTTGACGTCGACCGCTGTCTTGACCCCGGTTTCAAAGTCGAAGGCCGTGCCGATATGCTCGCTGCTGGAGGAATCGCCGAAGAAGAACGTGCCGTCGACGGCAAAGCCGTAGCCGAGCCCGCCGGCCGCGAAGGTCTTGGATTCGATCGGGTTGAGCGTGTCGGGATCGATCTTGGAGACCTGCCAGGTAGCATCATCGATGCGGCCGACGACGTAAATGCCGGTCGAATCCTGCATCGTATTGACGGCCGTGTATCCACCCCAGTCGAACGTACCCGCCCCGTTCTTGCCGATAAGGCCGGGAATCGGGTCGCCCTTCTGATCGAGCGATCCGTCGGCGGCATCCCACTTTGCGAGATAGGTCTGATCGGGGAAAGGGTCCTCCTCGCCTCTCGCCTCGTTGGTTCTTCCGATGATCTCGCCGCCGCGGACCGAAAAATAGGTTCCGCCGATGTCATATTCGCCCTTGTCATAGTCGCCGAGAGAGATGGCGCCGCTGCCGTTGTCGGCTTCAAATGCGGCTGCGTTGTCGTAAATGCTCACCATGGAACCATCTGGGAAACCATGGCCGGAACTGACGTAATACTTGCCGGTTAGCGGATCGATCGCGACCCCCTGGAGTTCGTAATGGTCCAGGAAGGGGCGCACCACATCCGCCTGGGCCTCGACATGATTGGTGTTCAACGACTTCCCGTCCGTCACGCCGTCAACGGTCAAGGTGATCACGCCGGCATCCGCGTGACCGGCGCCGTCGGAGACCTTGTAATATTGGAGTTTCTCCGTGATATGCTCGCCGTCGTTGAGGCCCGCCTTTACGGCCGGATCGAGATCGTAGGTGAAGCTTCCATCGCCTGCGAAATGGAAGGTGCCGAATTCACCCGCCACGTCGGTTGTCTGCCCTTGCCCCTGACCGGCAGGAATGCTCGTGCCCTCGACCGAACGCAGGAAAAGCGTGCCCGCCTCTCCAGCGTGATCATTGGCAAGCACGTTGCCGGCCATCTCGCTTCCTTCGCGGAACGAGAAGGCGTCGTCGACCGCGACCGGCGGGCTCGTAACCCCGTGAATGTCGAGCGTGAAATGGCCGACATCCGTGTTGCCGGCGCCGTCGGAGATCTTGTAGCCGATCGTCTCCGTCAGCGTCATTCCGTCAACGAAGCCCGCCTTGGCCGCCTCGTTCAGCGTATAGGTGTAAGAGCCGTCGGCCTTGACGTGGAATGTGCCGTATTCACCCTCGATATCGGTAATCGCACCATCCTTCTTGGCAAGCACCCGCTCGCCGTCGAAGAAGTTGAGAAACATGTTGCCGGAGCCCCCGGCCAGATCATTATCCAGCAGATTGCCTGAGATCACGTCATTCTCGGAAGCGCTCCTGACATCATCGACCGCCACAGGTTTTGCAAGCACTGTCATGGATATCTCCTTCAAGATCCATTCGCCTTGGTCTATCGGGAGGAAAGCAGCTGAGATCGGGTCGGTCAATAAATTTTCTAGCAGGAGTGGTATTTTAGCTTTTCACAGCTTTGTCATGCTAGCAAGCCCGAAGCGGCGGCCAAGACCGCGGCAGATATGAATTCATTGAAATCCCCCATCCGCGCGGCTCAAATCTTGGGCGCGCCTATCCACAGAATGACTGCAGATTTGTCGGGACTGAGGCGATGAAGACCGCAATATCATCGATCGACCAATTGCCCTCGCCTCAGCCCACCAACCCCTTGATCTTCGCCGCATCCTCCACCGTCGCCGGGTTGTACACCACCATGCTGAGATCCGGCCGGCCATCCACCTGGAAGACGGAATATTCGAAAGCGAGTGGGCCGAGGATGGGGTGTTTGATGTGCTTGGCGCCCTCGCCGTGGGTGCGCACGTCGTTGTCGCGCCACATCGCCAGGAATTCGGGGCTCTTGCGGCAGAGTTCGTCGACGAGGGGCTCGACCTCGGCCGCGGCACCCGCGCGGGCGGCATCCACCCGGAAGGCGGCGACGACGAAACGGGCAACACTTTCCCAGTCATACTGGGCGGCGCGAACGCGCGGATCGAGGAAGATGAAGCGCAGCACGTTGCGCTCCTCCGGCGGCAGCGCGCCGTAATCGGTCAGAAGCACCGTCGCCGCCCTATTCCAGGCAATCACGTCCCAGATGGCGTTGCGGATCAGCGCCGCGCTCGGGTCGAGCGCATCGAGCACGCGCTGCAACCTCGGCGTCACGCCCTCTTGCCTGTGGTAGCGCACCTCGGGCGGGCGGCCGAGGCCGATGAGGAAGAGATGCTCGCGCTCGACATCGGTCAGCATCAGCGCCCGAGAGATCCGGTCGAGCACGTCGGCAGACGGCGCACCGCCGCGCCCCTGCTCCAGCCAGGTGTACCAGGTCGGGCTGATATTGGCGCGGCTCGCCACCTCCTCGCGCCGCAGACCCGGCGTGCGCCGCCGCTCCCCCGCAAAGCCGAGGGCGGCTGGATCGAGCCTGACACGGCGACCCTTCAGATAGGCGCCGAGCCGATTGTCCGAGGTGACGAATTCACCCATCCTGTTAGCCTTTATACCATGATAATGTCACTACTTTACCATGATAAAGGCAGAGCCGATATGTGTCTCCGACAAAAACTGGAGATATCAGATGCGCATATTCGTCACTGGAGCCACCGGCTGGGTCGGCTCGGCCGTCGTCGATGAATTGATCGCCGCCGGCCACAAGGTGCTCGGCCTCACCCGCTCCGACAAGGGAGCGGATCAACTGGCGGCAGCCGGTGCCGAAGTCCATCACGGCACGCTTGACGATCTGGAGAGCCTGAAGAGCGGTGCCGCTGAGGCGGACGCCGTGATCCACACGGCTTTCAACCACGATTTCTCGAAATTCGCCGAGAACTGCGCCGCCGACCGACGCGCCATCGAGGCGCTCGGCGAAGCCCACCAAGGATCCGGCCGGCCGCTGCTGGTCACGGCCGGCCTCGGCTTTGCCCCCGGCCGTGTCGGCACCGAGAAGGATCCGCCCATGCCGACGTCGGAGACCTACCCTCGCGCCTCTGAAATCACCGCGGTATCGCTTGTCGCCCGCGGCGTGCGCGCCTCCACCGTCCGGCTCCCGCCCTCGGTGCATGGCCATGGCGACCACGGCTTCGTGCCGATCCTGATCGATTTGGCCCGGCGCAAGGGCGTCTCGGCCTATATCGGCGAAGGGCAGAACCGCTGGCCGACCGTGCACCGGCTCGATGCCGCCCGTGTCTATCGCCTGGCGCTGGAGCGCGGCGCCGTCGGCGGCCCGTTCCTGGCAGTCGCGGAAGAGGGAGTTCCCTTCAGGCAGATCGCCGAGGTCATCGGCCGGCGGCTCGATGTGCCCGCCGTCTCGCTCTCACGGGAAGAAGCGGCCGAGCATTTCGGCTGGTTCGGCATGTTCGCCGGCTTCGACATCCCGACCTCGAGCGAGCATACCCGCGCACTGCTCGGCTGGCAGCCGCAACAGCCCGGCCTCCTCGCCGATATCGACCATCCGGCCTATTTCGGTGGGTAGCGTAACCGTGCCCGCATATAAAAATGGAGCATTTCCGTGACTGGAGAAAACGGAAATGCCTCCCGGTTTGGCTCGTGAGGAGAACCAGCGACAGCCCGAGCTAGTGCGACCGGCTCTCGTTCCTATCGGCGGGATCGTAATTAATGTCCCAATCCTTCTCAGGCTTTTTCTTGCCGGGCGGGTTCTTGTTTACCGTCGCATCCTCGGAGCCGGTGATGACGGTCGGCTTGGCGCTGGCGACGCCGGTGCTCTTCCGGTCGGCCCGCGACTTGGCGAACTGGCCGGTCGCGTCTTTCTCGGGGCTGGCCATGTCAATCGCCCTTCTGCTTCAGCGCATCGCCGAGATCTCTGGTCTCGGGGTCGCGATTGTTTTCGCCATGCGCGTCACGGTCGCGATCCGGATCATCCTTGGCCTTCATGTAGCCGCGAGGCTTATTCCCCCTCGGCCCTTCCCAGCGGGGTGACTGGTCGGTCGTGCCGGGGGCGCCGTCTTTCGGTGTCGTCATGCCCATGTTCGTTTCTCCATGTTGAATTCGAACAACAGGCAAAACCCTGAACTGTTCCCGCCCAGTCTCACAAATGCCAGCCAGTCGGCCGATCTTTTGCTCTCACCGAACAGCCGGCCCCGGCGGTTGGCGCAGAAAAATATGGAACAGTGTCGGCCTCCATTGACCACAGGTCGACCTCAAATATGGAGCCGAAAATGAGCAAGACCAACGCCCGTGAACTTCAGAAACGCGCCGAACAGCAGGTCAAGAACACCAGCGCCGGCGGCCACCTCGGCGGCACCTATTTCGGCCAACAGCCGGACGGAAAAACCGCCTCGGACAGCAGCAATGACAGCGCCAAGGCACGGCCCAACGACGGCAATTGAGGTCGGCAGGCTGCCGCAACGCGTGTGACCTGATGCTATCCACCATCCGATGAATCCGTCGCGCCCMGCGCGCKGGGCGCACAAACGTCCGGGACCTCCCCGTCAGGCCCGAGTACGTACGCCGCAGGCGAGGTCTCCATTGGGCTGCGTCTGCGGTGAATGCTGGTCGCGATCACAGACCGCCTCAGCTAAACAAGAAGTCGCCCGAGTTGAAATTTGTAAGCCCGCTGAGGGTGGTGATGTTGTCGAATTCAGCAACCAGCACCGCGCCGCCGGCTGAACTTGGGTTCTGATCGTAGTAGACCGCCGCATGGCCGAGATCCGTGTTGTGGAACACGAACAATGCCCCTGTGGTTATGTTGCTGTAACCATTGATGGTGCTCTGGACGGTTGCGTTCGTGACGCTCACGTCCGTTTTGACGGCAACCTCCGTTCCGGCAACATTGATCGTGCCGTTGTTTCCCACCTTCACATTGTCCACGCTTGTATTGTTGTTGCCGACGGCGAACTCGAACGTGCCGCCTCCGACGTCCAACTGGAACCTGTCCACGGTTGTGCTATTCGTCCCAGCGTTGAAGTCAGTCATATGGTTCGTGGTGGTGGCAAACTTTTGGAAAAAGAAGGTATCATTTCCCACGCCTCCGGTCAGGGTGTTGTTGCCAGCACCACCGTTTAGGGTGTCGTTGCCGTCTTGGCCGAAAAGAGTGTCGTCACCTCCGAGCCCGAACATCATATCGTTACCGCCACCGCCGTAGAGCATATCGTCGCCCGTTCCACCGGTCGGATTGTCCACCGAGTTGCCATTGCCACCGGTGATAATCGTGAACGTCTCGGTCTTTTCGAAGGCCGGGCCTATAGGATCACCGGTCTGCGTTGCCGTTACCGTCACTGAAAATGTACCGTTCGTCGATAGCGCATCCGAATGAAGCGTATTGCCGGTAATCGAAAACAAGCCCGGATTCGACTGCGAGGCAATGCTGAAGCTGAATCCACCTGCGTCGGGATCAGTCGCCGTCAGCAGCCCACTGAACTCAAAACTATTGAAGTTAACGCTATCCGCCGGAACGACAGGTGTCAGCTTAATGTCGGTCGGCGCCTGCCTAGCTGGACCATCATCTGCGCCGGTGATGGCGACGACGATGTTGTGGCTGGCCGTGCCGTCGAGCGAGCTGACGCTCAGCGTGTCGCTGACGGCGTCGCCCTGGTTGAGCGCCTGCGTCGCGGCCCGGTTATTGTCGAGCGTATAGGTCCAGCTGCCGCTGGCGGCATTGAAGGTGAAGCTGCCATAGATGCCGTTGAGGGAGGCCGGGGCGGCAAACGCCGCCTCGCCGTCGTCGACATCGCTGACCGTCAGCTTGCCGGAGGCATTCGGATCGCCGCTGCCGGCCGCACCCGCCTCGACCGTCGCCCGATCGTCGGTGACCGTCGCATCGACGACGATCGAAGCCGCATCGTTGGCGCCGGTGAGCGAGATCGAGACATTTGCCTCGCTCAGCGTGCCATTGCCGAGCCGTATCGCGTAGACGAAACTATCTTTGAGGATTTCACCGGCAGACAGCGTGTTGATATCCGCGCCCGAGCCCGCGATGCCGCTTCCATCACTAAGACGGTATTCGATCTTTCCATTATTGATCCTGACCCAATTGCCGAGCAGGGTCTTCTCCCAGGCAGATGCCCCATTCGCTCCGACGTCTTTCGCAAGAAGCTCGTAGTCGGCGGTAATTGGATTGCCATCACCGTCGTCGACCGAAAAGAGGGATTTGGCATTCCCGCCAAGATCATTCGACATGACGTCGAGGGTTATGGTTTTGGTGGCCGCATTGTAGAGCTGGAGACTGAGCAGTTGGTCTTCTGTCCAGATGTAAGAGTCATCCTTCGCCTGCGGCGTATTGGAGAAAGAAGTCGTGCTGCCGCCGCCGGTGCTTTGCGTACCCATCAAAATAACCCCCCATAATACAAAACAAGTAACCCGGCATTGATTCAAGATTAGCAAATCAGCATGACACGCCTTGAACATGCGGTCGTGCCGATATTATCGGCAACAATGCCAATATTTCTTAAATCAGAACCGGAATACTCCCCATCCCTAATAAAGTGTTAACACATATACTGTGGAATGAAAGACGATTTTCTTGCGATGGTAAATTTGTCCAGGAATTCGCTGCGAGAGACGCCGAAGTCGCAGACCTCGATCCTGACGAGCAGTGGAGTGGGATGGCGGCGCGCAAGGCGCTTGCGAAGCGCAGGCCCAAACTTTAGAGCCTTTCCGCTTTTCCTCGCTTAGGTCGGCACCGGCTGCTCCACGCCGATCATTTCATCGGGATGTTGTCCCGGATCGTCTTTCTACAACGAAGCCAAAAGAAGGAGCTCCAAATGTCCGACGTGCGAATATTTCCATCGGGTGAGCGGCAGCGAAGCGGGACACCGACGACGGGTGAGCAAACGTTCCCCCAAGCCCGCCGCCGACGTAAAGGACACCGCCCTCCGCAAAAATATGGAACCGTGTCGTCCGCCATCGGTTGACCAGATGTCCACCTCAAACATGGAGCCGAAAATGAGCAAGACCAACGTTCGTGAACTCCAGAAACGCGCCGAACGGCAGGTGAGGAACACCAGCGCCGGCGGCCATCTCGGCGGGACATATTTCGGGCAGCAACCAGACGGAAAAACCGCCTCGTCGACCAACAACGACAGCGCCAAGGCGCGCCCGAACAACGGAAGCAAATAAGCGCCGCGGGCCTCACCGCACCTAAGTGAAGAATTCTCCTGCGCCCAGGGATCTGGGCGCCTCCCCTGCTCGCGACGTCCACCTCGCTATTGATCGGCGACGCCTCCGCGCTAGCTTCTGCTCGCGGCCGAGCGGCCGCGGGGGATACGATCTTTGGGCGAAGGCGGAGGGCGACGTGGCATTCTATTCGATTGACGATGCGATCCGGGAACTTGCACCGGCTCTCGACAAGGCGCCGGCGGGCGCGGTCAGCGGCGAATGGACAGCCACCACGATGCAGGCAGGGCATTCCTCCCGGACGGGCGGCTACCGCGATGCCGAGGGAAACTATGTCCCTGAGGCCTCCAGGCATCCGCTCGATATCATCTCTGATGTCGTTGAAAAGCTCGGTGCATCAGGGATGCCCCGCTTCAACAAGGTGATAATCCGCTGGAGGAAGCCGAAGTTCCCCTTCATGCGGGGAGAGATCACGCTCGAAACGAGTTATGACCGAACGATCGTGCCGCGCGGCCCCGACGACCCGATCTACGAAACCGCTGCCGCTACGCGGCGCGTCTTCTGGCAGAGCCGCGGTACAGTCCAGGAGGATTTTGCCGCAGAGCGCGGAACGGCCAACATTCACGCCCAGACGAAATGGTTCGGCCCGCACCGCCGGATCCTCGCCATCCATGCGCCGGGAAGGCTGACACTTGCCACCGACGGGCTGTCGACACCCTGGGCCGGCATATCCGAGCCTGAGAACGGCGTCGAGTGCGAGGTTTTCATGGAATTCGACGCCGCGACACTGGATGCGGCCGGGATCGAAAACTGGGCGAACCTGTTGATCAACATCGGCGACCTCGTGGCAGACGGTTATCGTGTCGCCCGCGATGTCGAGAAGCACGGCGCCATCCTGTTCTGCCGGCTGACCGAGGATTACCGCCCGATGACCCGGATCGTGCTCAGCCGTGACGCAGGCCGGATCGACGGCCTGCCTTTCGGCTCCGCGCCGCTGATCCTGGCAACGCCGATCAAGGAAGCCGAAATCGAGGGGCAGGACCTTTCCGACAACTGGGGCGCTGCGGCCGCCCGCAACGCCCTGGCCAAACATGGGGATTGATTGATGTCGCCGATGCCGGACGGTTGTCGTCCGACCGGCGCGATCTTGCGCTATTCCTGGATGTCGGGCTCGACAACCCTGGCAAGGTTTCGCAGCGACTCCTGCCAGCCGAGATAACAAGCCTCGGGCGGAATGACGTCGGGCACGCCGGCCTGCACGATATCCACCTCGGTGCCGACCGAAACCTTCTTCAGCGTCACGGTGACTTCCATTTCGCCAGGCAGGTTGGGATCGTCGAACCTGTCGGTGTAGCGCAGGCGTTCGCCCGGGACGAGCTCGAGATATTCGCCGCCGAAGGCGTGGCTGTTGCCCGTCGTGAAGTTGCGGAAGGACATTCTGAACGTGCCGCCGACAACCGGCTCCGAATGGTGCACGGTGCAGAGGAAGCCGTTCGGCGGAAGCCACTTGGCAAGCGCGTCCGCCTCCAGGAATGCGCGATAGACTTTCTCCGGGGTGGTCGCCAGAACGCGGTGCAGGCGTATGGTACTCGGCATGGTCGTGATCCTTTTTGGATTTACGGAATGGACGAACCTAGGACGGGCGTGGCTTGGCCGATCCGACACTGGATCGAATTTTTCTTCAAGAAGAATTCGATCCGGCGTCGCAGCTCAACCAGGCATGCCATCGAACTGCGGAAGATCGAGCGGCCTTGCCCAGGCGAGCCGGCGCCGGGTGAACATTTCGACCCCCGGCTTGATCAGCTCGGGCCGGTCGAGGCTGCCAAGCGTCACGAAGACGAGGCCGGGGAAGCTCTCGAGGTTGCTGCTGAACAATCTGGCGCCGCAATCGGGGCAAAAGTTGCGGTCGAGCCCCTTGCCTGAATCGGCGATGTAATGAAACGCCTTCGGGCTACCGCTGATCACGGTGAAATCTTCCTGCGGCACCGCGAAGAACGTGGCGGCTTCGCCGCCCGTTGCCCTCTTGCAGTCTAGGCAATGGCAATTGGCGACAAAGTTCGGGTCCGTGTCGAAGGCAAATCTTACTGCGCCGCAGGCGCATTGCCCGGTATATTTCCTGGTCATGTCAGATGCCTCCCATCCCGTGTTCGAACGTCGTGCGATTGGCACTCCACCGCCTCAGCGCGCCGCGCGTCCTTTCTGACGCACAAAGGACGCTCTAACTCTTTCAATCCGCGCATCGGCCCGACAATCAATTCCGATTTTCGGGCCGATGCGCTGGTGTCGCAGAGGTCGTCGAAACCCACCTGCGGCCGGCGTCGGCACAAGCCGAATGAGGAGATCTCGCCCCCGGGCGGCAATCATGCCCAGGGGCTGAAGTGCTTAAGCCGCGGCCTTTTTTCCCAAGGCATCAAGCAGCGTCCGGGCGCCCTGTTTTGACGAAGCCGGGTTTTGGCCGGTGATCAGCAGGCCGTCCTGGACGACATGCACGCCCCAATCCGCCGTCTTCGAAAACTTTGCGCCCTGCTCTTTCAGGACGTCCTCGAGCAGGTAGGGAACGACCTCGACCAGGTGCATGGCCTCTTCTTCTGAATCGGTGAACCCCGTGACGGCCCGGCCCTTGGCGATTGGCTTTCCATCCGGCGCCTTCACATTCGTCAGGATACCGGGTGCATGGCAGACGAGCGCCACAGGCTTTCCCGCCGAAAGCATGTCCTCGATAAGCGACAGCGCATTGCGATCGTTCGTCAGATCCCAAAGCGGACCGTGCCCGCCGGGGAAGAACACGCTGTCATAGTCCGCCTGGTCGATTTCAGAAAGCTTGATGGTGTTTGCGAGCGCAGCCATTGCCGCCGCGTCTCGTTCAAACCGTCTCGTGTCTTCCGTCTGGAACGCCGGCTCATTGCTCTTCGGATCGAGCGGAGGCTGGCCGCCCTTCGGCGAAGCGAGTGTGATGTCGACCCCGGCGTCGCGGAAAACGAAATAAGGAGCAGCAAGCTCCTCGAGCCAGAATCCCGTCTTCTTGCCGGTGTTTCCCAACTGATCATGCGATGTGAGAACCATGAGAATTTTCATTGCTCAGCTCCTTCAAGCCAGCCGGCGGACAACACCGTCGGCGCCCGGTTTTACGGTGAATACTGCCTGCATCTCATGCTGAAACGGGAGAGGACATAGAGCGGCTGCGCTGCGAAACAAGCTCTCCCGCGCAGCGTTTGCTAGAATTGCTTTAGCCGAAGCATAACCAGGCAAACGGAGGTCGCGCGTGACATCCGTTTGTCTGGGCTGAGCCGACCAAGACCCGCGCTGGAAAGAGCAGCGTGAGACCCCGGGCTGACCGGCTCGCGCTGGAATTTCCCGCACCAGTCGACATGCCGGCGGTCACAAAGCCGCCGCTCAATCGTCAGCAAATCGCCCCGTTACCGCCGCACAGTGCCCTCTTAAAGGTTCCATCGTCGCGACCTCGCCGGCCTTTGAGCGGCTGAGCGATCGACCGAGGCGGTCTTGCTGCCGATCAAATCATGCACTTGAAGAGGAATGAATATGATCAATCGTTACACATCTGTCGCAACATTGAGCACTGTGGTCTTCAGTCTGCTTGCTTTCAGCCCGGCATCCGCTGTCGACATGGCCCAGGCGCAACAGCAGCCGGCACAGGCGCAGCCGCCGGCTCAAGGCCAGACGCCGATGCAGGGACAGCAGGGCGGCACCGGTGCGACAGCAGCCGTCAGCGATCAGAAAATCGAGGCCTTCGCCGTTGCCTATCTGCAGGTCGACAAGGTGAGGCAGGAATATTCGGCCAAGATCGGCGCGACGAAGGACGAGACTGCCAAGCAACAATTGCAGGAGGAGGCCAAGAAGCAGATGGTCGACACCGTCAAGGCTTCTCCCGACATCTCCGTCGAGGAATACTCGTCGATCCTGACGGCCGCGCAGAGCGACCCGGCTCTGGCCAAGAAAGTTCTGGAAAAAATCGGCACGCCACCGCCGGGCCAACAGCAGCAGCAGCAGCAGCAATAGGCTGCGCGCGGCGCTGTAAGCCGCCACGGACGTCTTGCCGTTCACGCCGGAAGCAGTGCCCGCCATTTGACGGGCTCTGCTTTCCACCTAAGAGTCGACGAAATGATCGGCTAGAACAGGACGATATTAGGCCGGGTCGGCCTAAAATCTGAATCCTGTTCTACATCATGTAGTGAGAGCATGATTTCGTCCGAAAACCGCTCACACTTTTCGGCATCATGCTTTCGTTCAGTATTGCGAGCCGCTCTTGTTGTTCAGGTCGTGCCGTTCGGTGCCCGTCAGCGGCGGGTTGAAGATGCTGACCAGAATGAGATCCTGATCCTTGCCGCCGCGCAGATAATGGCGGTCATGCTTGTCCAGCACATAGATATCACCGGCGCGGATCGGAAAGACGTTGCCGTCCATATCCTCCACTTCGCCCTCGCCCTTGATGCAATAGCAGGCCTCCAGATGATTGCGGTACTGAAGCAGGGCTTCGCTATTGGCGCGAACGACGGTATGGCACACCGTAAAGCCCATGCCGTCGTCTTTGGTCAGCAAGCGGTGGCTCGTGCCGTTGCCCCAGTCGACGAAACGCTCGGTGAGCTCCACCTCCTTCAGATTTCTGACGAACATCGCCGATTCTCCTGATAAATTATTGAAGATGCAGCGATGATTCTTTTTTATCGCTCACGACAATTAGCTATTGAAATGGCTGGCATTTTCAAATGATGATTCTTGCGTCATCTGTGAGGAAATTTTACAAATGCAATTGCCGCCGTTGAACGCCCTGCGCGCTTTCGAAGCCACGGCCCGCCTGATGAGCCTTTCGAAAGCGGGCGACGAGCTGCACGTTACCCATGCGGCGATCAGCCATCAGATCAAGCATCTGGAGACCTGGCTCGGCCGCAAGCTGTTGCGGAAATCGGGCCGCGGTGTCGCGCTGACCGCAGCCGGCGGCGAATATTACCGCGCCGTGTCAGGATCGCTGGCGGCGATCGCGCATGCGACCGGCAACATGCGGCGCGATCACAACATGCGGGCCATCACCGTCGGCTGCATTCCCTCGATCGCCTCCCGCTGGCTCGTCCCGGCCCTGCCCTCCTTCCAGGAGAGCGACCCCGATCTCGACGTCAGGATCGTCTATGCACGCGCCGAAGAACGCTTCGACGACGAAAGCCTGGACGTGCTGATCACCATGGGCGAGGATCTGAGCGGCGGCAGGGAAAGCCGACTGCTCTTCTCCCGCCGCAACCAGCCCGTCGCCAGCGGCCATTACCTTGCCAAACGCAACTGGACGATCGACGACGTCTCGCTCGCCGGCGCCGATCTGCTGCACGACGAATCCGCCGACGGCTGGAAGGAATGGTTCCGCAAGGCCGGCCAGAAAGCGCCGGAGCCGCTCCGGGGTCCGATATTCCAGGATTTCAACATGCTGGCGACGGCCGTAGTCGCCGGCCATGGCGTGGCGCTCTGCCCGGTCGAGGTGTTCCGCCGCGAGATCGAACGCGGCGATCTGCTGGTGCTTTCCGACATCGCGACGGCAGAAAACCAAGGCTATTACGTCATATCGAACAGCTGGGCGAAAAAGCCGGTGCGCCGCTTTATCGACTGGTTCATGACGGAGTGCGGATCGGGCGCGTGAGATCCCCTGCCCGCAATTTATCGAAGGGTCGCCGCCGAGACGATGGATGCAAATGGGTCGCGAAAATAAAGATGTGGCATAAGCCCATCCGTGAGCGAGTTGGGCCGAGGTTGGGGATTGTTAATCAGAAATGCCTAATGTAAATCTTGGCGTGCACAAGTTGTGTGGGAGCTAATTTGCTACAATATCTGGTTATGACATGAGACTAAGGAGGGCCTCGGACATGCAGAAAATTCGTGCGGCCCCCTCGGCGCTCGGACAAACAGAGGCGAGAGCTTCGAGCTCGATCGACCGGCTTTTGTTCTTTGACCGCGATTTCAATCCCGTCGAGAATTTGCTGGGCACTGAGCTGCCTGATTCTGTCAAACCAGCAGCGTCGTTTTGGGAACATTTTCCAGAATTGGACAAATCGGCGATCACACTCGCCCTCCGTTCATTGGGCGACAGTGCCCAGCCTTTGCAAATATCGGGGGATTTTGGCGCGCCAGCGTCGCACGGACTGACGATCTATCGGATCGGAGATCTGTTTGCCGTGGTTCGGTCCGAGGAATCTATCGACGATGAGCGGGCGACCCTTTTGCATCTGGCCACCCACGATCCGCTCACTGGACTGCCGAACCGACGCCAGTTCAGCGAGGACCTCGCTGTGTTGTTACGGGAGACAGCAGGCTCGAACGAGACTCTGTCCCTGATGCAACTCGATCTTGACGATTTCAAACCCGTTAACGACACGCTTGGGCATCCAGCCGGCGACAAGCTCCTTCAGCTTGCCGCAAGCCGCATTCAAGAGTGCCTTACCAGCGACGACAGAGCCTATCGACTGGCGGGTGACGAATTCACCGTCATATCAAGGGGCCCGGGACATCCCGCCAAAGGACACCAGCTAGCAGAAGCTTTGGTTGATGCATTCAAAAAGCCCTTCACGATAGATGGCATCGCGCTATTTGTGGGTGCCAGCATCGGCATATCTGCTGCTCCACCGGACGGTACAAATCCGGAGCAGCTGATGAAGGCGTCCGACGTCGCACTCTACGCCGCGAAGAAAGACGGACGCGGTCGCGCAAGACCGTTTGATCCCTCAATGCTTGAGTTGCTGGAACAACGCGAACTGCTGCGCCGCAGCCTTCGCATGGCCCTGGTCCAACAACAATTCTCTATCGAGTACCAACCCATCGCCGAGGGCGGCAGCATTGTCGGCTTCGAAGCCTTGCTCAGATGGAACCACCCTCTACTTGGAAAAATCCCACCAACCGCATTTATTCCGATGGCCGAGGCCGATGGAATCATGCCGGAAATAGGTGCATGGGTTTTGGAGCAGGCATGTCGCGAGGCAATGAAGTGGCCGCAGAACTACATCGTCGCGGTCAATGTGTCCGCGGCTGAATTCTTGACAAGCGGCCTCACTGATCGGGTATCCCAAACGCTAGACCTGATCGGGTTGCCACCCGACCGTCTGGAGCTTGAGATAACCGAAAGCGTGCTCCTTGAGCGGACCGTCAACAATATCGACACCCTGAATACTCTCAACGTGCTAGGGATACGAATCTCGCTTGATGATTTCGGGACAGAATATTCTTCCTTGAGCTATCTGAAGACATTCCCTTTCGACACGATCAAAATCGACAAATACTTTATCACCGACCTCGAAAGCGATCTGAAAGGCCAGGCAATCGTCCGCTGCATCGTTAACCTCGCCCATGACCTCGACATGCAGGTGACAGCCGAAGGGGTTGAGACGCCAGGTCAGGCGGAATGGTTGCGCGGTGTGGGCTGCGATAGACTTCAAGGCTATTTGATTAGCAGGCCGCTTCCGGTCGAGGCGATTGGCGAGTTCATCACCCGGGCGGAAACATCCGTAAGACCCGCGCTACCACAGTGAACAACCGATTTTCGCCGCGCCTTTAGCTATCGCGTGCATCAACCTGACGCCCCAGGCAAACGAAAGGAGGGTGTATTGGAACAGGAAGCAGCTAGCTTCGATGACCATGCATTTGCGCCGATGGTATCGCTGGAACTGAACGTTGCGATGTTCAAATCCCGATGGCAGTTTTGCGACAGGATTACCGAATACCTCTCAGACATTCTCGGCCAAGGTCACAGCGATCCCGCTCGATATTCCAATTTTCTTTCCGTCGCGACGAATGAGCTCATTGAACTTGCTTTCCGTTCAACGAGCGAGCCAGGAAGGATAAGTTTCAGTCTCTATCGGAGCGCGACAGTCAATCGGCTGAGAATTGTGTTTCCCGGCGAGGAAGCATTTGGCCGAAAGCACGCCAATGCAAGATCAAGTGAACGCCAGCCGGTCCCCGGCGCCGGCTCTGGATACTTGGTGATGAAGTCCGACGGGACGGTTTTGCTCAGCGATTTGGCAGCAATATTCCGCGCGACGATCCGGATTGAGAAAGACGGCGGACAAGGGATACAGATCATTGCGGATTTCCCCTCGGCCGAGGACTTCCGATGAGCCTGCTCCCGCAGCCCTTCACTGTTCATTTTGATCCGACAAATCAGGAGCTTTTGCTGTCTGGCAAGATGCGACCGGAAAGCGCCACTGAGATTGCCGATGCCCTCAAGCTGGTGCAGCAAAGTTTGGAAAAATACAGCGGGATCGTTTACCTCAATGTCAAACGTCTGACGCACATTAACATGACTGCCTTCGTAACCCTGTCCGATGTCCTCGCGGCAAGCTGTCGGACCAGGCCAGAACGGAAGATTGTCATCATCACGTCGAGCGTGGTGGCATGGTCGACCTCTTTGTTCGAGACGCTGGCGGCATCACAACCAAACTTGTCGGTTGAAGTCTACGATTCGGCATTTTATCCGGGCCAGAGCTTTGTCGAGGACGAGACTTTCATCCCCATTCTGCGCACCCAGACGAAAATGACATGGAGGCACGAACGTGAACTGTTGCCTCGCCACGGCCTGCGCAGCGGTCTTGTCATCGCGGATATCTGTTGCGGAATTGGGGATTTCGCGGCCTTGGTTCAGAGGGAATTTAAACCGGCACGCCTTGTCGCGCTGGATCATTCCGTGCGCAGCCTCGAATATGCGCGCAGGGTCGCTGCCGACTTCGATCTGCAGGGAATCGAGTACACCTATGGTGACGCCTCCCAAATGCTGCTGCGAGACAATCAATTTGACTTTGTGACCTGCCGACATTCGCTGCAGATCTTCAACCGTCCCGAGATGCTGCTGCGGGAGCTCTATCGCATCTGCAAGCCTGGCGGCCGTGTCTACATCACGAACGAAAAAAATTCGCATTGCCTGGGCGAACCACATGCTGAAACAATAAGATGGACTTACGAGGAGGTCGCCAAACTGTTCAGGTACTTCGACATGGATGTCGAGATGGGGCCGAAAAGCCGCCATCTCCTCGCCGACGCGGGGTTCGATAGTATCAGGGTCGATTCCTTTATGGTCACCAACCTGGACGGGGATCCCCAAGACTTCGCAGACATCATCGAAGCTTGGGAAAATGTCTACGCAGGTGAGATGGCCGTTCGAAGGGGCGACTCATTGGATTTCATTCGCAGGTTCCGGCAGGGATTCAAAGATCATGTCTTTGCTGCTCTTCACCCCAAGGGTTATGCAGGCTGGCCGATCTGGGCAGCTTCCGGCCGAAAGCCGCTATGATGGACGAGAGATCATTGAAGAGACCGACAAGACTAGGCTCATTTCGGGCAAAATTCATCTTGGTCGTCGGTGGAGCAGTCCTCTTTGACTTGCTGGTCAGCGGCGGGCTGGCACTTTGGAACGTTCAGAGGCTGTCGCGCGACGCAACCCTCGAAGTCGGACAGGGCCTTGAAGCGGCAAACCAGGAATACATTCGTACATATGCTGATTCCACCGCAGCCCAGGTGAGTTTGCTCCTGCGGCAGGTTCATAACGACGTCAGCACCTTGGCAGGTGTGCTGCAGGCGCAGATCGACGATCCCGAGCGTAATTCCGACGTCGGCGCGGCGATCGCTCGCACATCGCCCAGCAGCGTCAGCCTTGCTTACGATCAGACGGGAAAGTGGTCTCAGAACGCTCCGGGCTCCGTCTCGGTTGTCAGCGTCTGGAGTTACTTGCTCGGACAAGACCACAATCCAAAGCCTGACGTCCAGACCGATATCCAGACGAGCGCGGTTCTGGACCTTGTTGCACCGAGCCTGCTGCAGCACGGTGCTTCAAAGCTGCAGATGTATTACATCGGATCGAAAGAACGACCAATCTTCAGGACAGCGCCCTATACCGACCAGGCTCAAACCTTCGACCGCCTTTATCCCGGTCACAACGAGGCCAATTTCTGGGACTTCTTTTTTCCTGGACTTTATGAGTCCTGGCAGGGCTGGGCCAAGGATATGAAAACGCGGCCGGTCGCGGACGATATAACGCAGACAGCTCCATATACCGATGCCATTACCGGGAAACTGATCGTCAGTTTCTTTCATCCACTATGGACAGCCGACAGGAAGGATGTCGCCGGGACGGCTGGCGCGGACATAACACTCGACCAGCTCGCGCAGACTGTTGAAAATGTGAAAGTGGCCCAGTCCGGCTTTGGATTCCTCGCAATGTCCGACGGAAACGTTGTGGCGATCAACAGCACAGGCGAAAAAACGCTCGGTCTGCGTTCTGCGAGCGATGCAAGCGGAACCGGCGTGACCGGATTGGAGCGCTCCCTGAAGGGAAGCTCCCAGCCTGCCATAGCGAAACTGGCCCTTGACCGCGAACAGGGCATCCAACATTTGCTGTTGCAGCAGGACGGCAACCAGGTCCCCTACATCTTTATCGTGAAGAAGCTCCCCGCGACCAATCTCTGGCTCAGCGGCCCGGTTCGGCAAGAGGCAATGTCTCTTGGAGTGGTTGTGCCTGAACGAGAAATCGAGGCCTCCCTCTATGCGGCCCAGGCCAAGATTTCAGACGCTACGAACCGGATCGTGCTCTACCAAATTCTAGCGATCTTAATGTCGCTGCTTATTGTAACGATCGCGGTATTTGCGGCTTCGAAACGAATAACGGGCGGAATCAGTGCACTTGCAGATGCCGCCAGACGGATACAAGCGAAGGACTATTCGGTCAGGGTGGCCATAGCAAGTAAAGATGAGGTCGGCGAGGCTGGGGAAGCATTCAACCGGATGGCTGAGCAGATCAGCTATCACACCGAAAATCTCGAGCAACTCGTCGAAGAGCGAACCGCTCAAATCGAAGATGCAAAGGAAGAGATTTCGACACTGAACGCACAGCTCCAGCGAGAAAATCGACGTCTCGGAACAGAGCTCGCCGTCGCCGAGAGAATCCAGCTCATGGTTCTTCCGCTGCATCAGGAGCTTGAGGAGTTTCAGGCCCTCGAGATCGCAGCCTATATGAGACCGGCGGAAGAAGTCGGCGGCGATTATTATGACGTCTTGAAGAGCGGAAACCGATTGAAGATCGGCATCGGCGACGTCACCGGACACGGGCTCGAAAGCGGCGTATTGATGTTGATGGTTCAGTCCGTCGCCCGCGCCCTGCAGGAAGCCGGAAACACCGATGCAGTCAAATTTCTCACAGACCTGAACAGCGCCCTGTTTAAAAACATAGTGAGGACTAAAATCGATAAGCATCTCACTCTGGCGTTTCTTGACTACGACGGAAAAGAGATGATCCTGTCGGGACAACACGAGGAAGTTGTCATCGTGCGGGCGAACGGCAAGGTCGAGCGCATAGACACCATGGATCTGGGCATACCGATCGGGCTGGAAGCCGATATTTCTGCCTTCATTAAAACCCGTGAAATAGCGTTCGAGAAGGGGGACGTCATACTCCTGCATACGGACGGCGTGACAGAAGCCGAAAACGACGCGGGAGAATTGTTTGGCATCGAACGTCTGTGCCGCGAAGCACTTCGCCTGAAGGATCAGAGCGCTGAGAAAGTCGTTTCCGGAATTGTAGCGACATTAATGCTCTTTATCGGATCGCAGAAGATTTACGACGACATCACGCTTCTCGCAGTGCGACATAGGTGAGACATGACGCCAACGGTATATGGTATCGAATCTCTGGTGGGCATAAGCCTGGATTCATGCACTCGCCTTACGTTAAGCGATGGACCGCTTCAGCTTGGATGGAAGCACTCAGGAATGACCTCGGACTTCATAGCGGAAGTCATGGCTCTGCCCTATTCACGGTCAAGGAAAGACTACGTGCAGGCGCATCATGACATCGGATATCTCAGCAATGAGTTGATCGAAAATGCCGTTAAGTTTCGACAGCCTGGGGAGATCCTCATTGAAGCCGGCATATTCGACGGAACCTTTTTAATAAGGGTCAAGAACACGATCGATGGCGTGACATCATCTCGGTTTCAGTTACTGCTGCATCGCCTTCAATCGAAGGACCCTGGGGAACTTCTTCTCGAGCAAATCGAAACCAATGCCATATCGGCTGCAAGCGGTTCGGGCTTGGGGTTGCTCACCCTTTTGAGCGACTATGACGCAAAAATGGCATGGGCATTCGAAGGGAATAATGACCGGCATATCATACTGACGACGACTGCGGCTGTGGCGATGCCACCCTCCTCCAATCTGTGAGCGAAGAATGGAAATCAGCGACGAAAACTTCCGCGTATGGGCTGAGAAAAACGAAGTGTATTTCGATGGCGTATTCAGGCTGGCCGGACCGGACGCCTATGCGCCGATTTACTCATTGGTATTCGGCCTGCTCCACGAGGGGCACAAACAGGTGACGTTCAACCTGACGGGTCTCGAATTCCTCAATTCCTCTGGCATAAATCTCTTGGCTAAGCTGACTATTGAAGCCAGAAAGATGGGCGACCTCCTGCTCGTTGTCAAAGGCACCAACCAATATCCTTGGCAAGCGAAGTCCCTCCCGAATCTCAAGAAGTTACACCCTCTTCTCGATTTGCGCTTGGCGTGATTCTCTTTCGAAGGAGAGCCAATTCACACCTCGACGCGCCGTCATAAATCGAAGCCAACGCCAACAACTGCCGAATTTGAGCAGTATCCTTGGCTCTTCGCCAGCCCCCGCAGCGCCAGCCCGTGGTGATGGCGCTCCGCGTCGACCCACGCTTGGCAGCCCTCAGACGCTGCTGAGGAGGAGACTGGTCTCGCTGTTTGCGACACCGTCGATCATGCGCACCTCGCGTAGAACCCGGTCGAAGCCGGCAAGGCTTGCGGCCCGGATATCGGCGACAAGGTCCCAGTTGCCGTTGGTCGTGTGCAGCGCTGAAATCTCCGTCAGGCCACGGAGCTTTCGTATGACCTGGGTCGTCGATTTGCCGACAACCTCGACCATCATCACGGCACGCACGGCGTTGACGTCGTAGTCCTCCCGCACCCGGACGGTGAAGCCGAGCAGCGTACCCGTCTCCATCAGGCGATCCAGCCGGTTCTGAACTGTGCCGCGTGCGACACCGAGTGCATCGGAAAGCTTGCTCAAGGAAGCGCGCCCATCGGCGCGGAGGTGAGCGATAATCCGGCGATCTAGATCGTCGGGTGCGTATTTCGCGATGGTCATATTGCCTCCTTGCTAAATTCGCGCAAATGAACTGAACGAATTGCACAATTTACTGCCAGAATTAGCACAGATTTGAACTTTCGGCCAACATGCAGGACAGTTAGTCTTTCTCCTCGAGCATATGCAGGAGGAACTCAGCATGTCGTCGCCCCTTCCATCGGAAAAAGCTCTCGTACCCTTCGTCAGCGTCGAGAACATGATGCGTCTTGTCCACCACATCGGCATCGAAACCGTTTTGACCGAACTTACCGACGTCATCGAGGCGGATTTCCGCCGCTGGGGATCGTTCGACAAAACCCCGCGCGTTGCCTCTCACTCCGGCGAAGGTGTGATCGAGCTGATGCCGACTTCGGACGGCGAAATCTACAGCTTCAAATATGTAAACGGCCACCCGAAGAACATGGCGCAAGGCCTGCAGACCGTGACGGCTTTCGGCCTTCTGGCAGAAGTTTCGACCGGCTATCCGGTACTGCTCACCGAAATGACCCTGCTGACAGCGCTGAGAACCGCCGCAACTTCAGCCATGGCCGCGCGGCACCTCGCACCTAAGGGTGCCCGCACGATGGCCATGATCGGCAATGGCGCCCAGGCGGAATTCCAGGCGCTTGCCATGAAAGCCGTTTGCGGCATCGATCACATCAGGCTCTACGACATCGATCCGCTGGCGACGGAAAAGATGGTCCGCAACCTTGCAGGCACGGGGCTGACGGTGACCGCCTGCAGCTCGTCCCAATCGGCTATCGAAAATGCCGATATCATTACGACCTGCACCGCCGACAAGCAGTACGCGACGATCCTGACCGACAACATGGTTGGCTCCGGCGTCCACATCAATGCCATCGGCGGCGACTGCCCGGGCAAGACCGAGCTGCACCGCGACATCCTGTTGCGCGCCGACACCTTTGTCGAATATCCGCCACAGACCCGCATCGAGGGCGAGATCCAGCAGATGGATGCCGACTATCCTGTCACCGAATTCTGGCAGGTTGTGACGGGACAGGCGACCGGTCGCCGCGATGCCAGTCAAATCACCCTATTCGACAGCGTCGGTTTCGCGATCGAGGATTTTTCCGCTCTTCGTTATGTCCGTGACAGGCTCAGGGGGACCGGGCTTTACCAGGACCTCGATATCATCGCCGATCCGGACGATCCGCGCGACCTGTTCGGCATGTTGCAGCGAGCAAGGCAGGCATAGGAGCGCGACGATGCCAAGACACGTCACATATTCCGTCCAGGCGCCCTCTGCAGTCGTCATGGTCCGGCCGCACCACTTCACCGTGAATACCGAGACCGCCATCGACAACCTGTTCCAGTCCAGCCCGGATACGACGGAAGACCTTTCACTGGCGGCCTATAACGAAATCACCCGGGCGGCCGATGTGCTCAGAAGCCATGGCGTGGCAGYGCATCTTTTCGACGACACCGGTACCGAGACACCGGATTCGGTCTTTCCCAACAACTGGTTTTCCACCCATGCCGGCGRTCATGTGGCGATCTATCCGATGACGGCCGTCAATCGCCGGCGCGAGCGGCGCAGCGACGTCATCGAAATGCTGAAGAGCCAGTATCGGGTGCAGGAGGTGATCGACTATTCCGGCCTCGAGCCGGACGGACTGTTTCTCGAGGGCACCGGCGCCATGGTTCTCGATCACATCGATCGGGTGGCCTATGCCGTCCGCTCCGACCGCACCGATCCGATCGCGCTGGAACGCTTCTCGACCCACTTCAACTTCGAGCCGATGGTATTCGACGCGCGGGATGGAAATGGCGTCGCCGTTTATCACACCAATGTCCTGATGTGCATCGCCACCGACTTCGCCATGATCGGACTGGAGATGATGACCGATGCAGCAAGACGGCGGGAGGTCGTCCTAAGACTGGAGCGCTCCGGCCGCGGCGTCATCGCACTCACCAACGATCAGATCGCCTCTTTCACTGGCGACGCTCTCGAACTCCAGGGAAATGCGGGGCGTATCCTTGCGCTCTCGACCACGGCGTTTGCATCCCTGAGCCGGGATCAACGCAACACGATCGAAGAGAGCGCCGAACTGGTCGCGCTTGATATCCCGACGATCGAGCGCGCCGATGGATCGGTCCGCTGCACGCTCGCAGGCATCCATCTGACGCCGCGATGATTGCGTGCTGACGGTGGAATATTGCGACTGCCGTTTAACACTCTCGTGAAACTCAGCGAGGCATCTTGTATGAAGTCGACATCCTTTCGGTAACGGGCGCGCGGCCAAGTTTTTTTGACCTCGCAAATGGGGAGAAAAAAATTGGGGGGAACAAGCATGGCCCAAACCAGCCGTCGACAAGAAACCCGCAAAATTGCAAGCCTCGGCTTGGCGGCGTGGGTGCTGCTCCTACCGATCGCACTGGTCTCTTTGGGGATTTGGCAGACACAGCGTGCAGCCGAAACGCTTGAACATGCGCGCCGTTCTTCGGCCGAACTCTCGACGACCCTGGCTCAGGTGAAAAACATCGCGGCATCCGATCCAACAGCCATTCTAACCTTCCAGGGAGCGGGCGAGCCCACCTCCCTTGCCGCCCTGGTCGCCGTTTCGCAAATCGAGGCAGCCCTTTCTCAAGCCGACGAGGAGCTGGAAATCTCGCAGATCCGCCGGCCACTGGTTTGGGGAACGATCGGCGGAGCCGTACTTGCGTTTTTCGGCGGTGCGCTGGGACTGATGGCGGCCGGCATTTCCGGGATCCGCGCGCGCGTCTCCCAACGCCAACTGATCGCGAGCTTTCAACGTCTGCGGTCGCTCCTTCCGTTCATTCTTGCGACCGTTGTGATCGGGTTTTCTATCGGCGTCATTTCGGCGGCCCTGTTCGAAGCAGTCAGCATGGGGCTATGGGCAGATTTTACCACGGGCAGTGCCAAGCTTTTCGCGGTCGCCGTCGTCCTCGCCGTCATCGCAGCCTACAGCGCCTTCACGGCGCTGCGTGGCTTGAAAGATGTCTTTGCCCTGTTCACACCCGAACCGCTTGTCGCGGCGGGACGCGTCATCGAAGAAACGGAGGCTCCGGAACTTTGGCGTTTCGTCCGCAGCCTGGCCGCGCGGCAACACGCTTTGTTGCCCGACACGATCATCGTTGGCCTCGGCCAGGGCTTTTTCGTAACGGAGAGCCAGCTGCGTCTCTGGCCTGAGGACAGACTGGTGACCGGACGGTCGCTCTATCTGCCTGCGGCCTATCTTGATCTTCTCGACCAGGCCGAAATCGCGGCAATCATCGGCCATGAGCTCGCCCATTTTTCTGGCGAAGACACCACCTATAGCCAGCAATTCACGCCGATTTATGCAGGCCTCTGGCGTGCTCTTGCAGCTCTTGGACGCGCCGACGGTGGTCGCTTCGTCCTGTATCCGGCGGTGAAGCTCGGCTTTCACGCCATGCAGCGGTTCGATCATGCCGTCGCACACTGGAGCCGGCTGCGAGAATTCGATGCTGACCGTAGCGGCAGTCTGCTGGCGACGCCGGCAGACGCCGCCTCGGCTCTCATCCGCACGGGGATTATCGCTCCCGCCGTCGCCTATGTTCTTCAGCGCGCATATGCCGGACCGGATGATACCGGTTCCGATGATGCCTGGCCTGACCTCGTCGCGCAGACAACGGAACTGGTCACCACCAATGGATGGAGCGATCCGATGCCCCTTTTGGGAGATCGGCAACCGCATCCGACCGACAGCCATCCGCCGACGATCCAGCGGATATCGGCCCTCGGTGTGGAAATTGGCGATGACCTCCTGAGACGAGCGATGCGTCAGCCGGAGCCGGGAGCTCGCTCTTTTGCGGACGATCTGTTTTCGGATTGGGCCGGACTATGCCGTCTGTTGAGCAAGGATTTCATCGACGACGCGCGCATGATGCGTGACCGCCGTCGCGAAGTGCTTGAAAAGGTGGTTGCCGGGGCCTCACAGGAGACCGTCGTCTACGACAACGTCAAGCCGATGATCTGGACGATGGTGATCGTCGCCATGATTTTCGCCGGATTTGGCCTGACGGTCGTCTTTCTCAGCGGCCAATTGGGCCTCGGCTACGATGAATTCGCACAGTCACTGATCGCCGCGATCACCGCCTTCGGCGCTGTCACCTCCCTTCTCTACGCGGCCTTTCTGTATCGGAGCGCGGCACGACCGCTCATGGTGCTGACCCCGGATGCATTGCTCGCCTCCAGACTGGACAAGCCGGTTGCCTGGACGGATGTTGCGGGCTACGCGGTCTACGCATCGAGCCGTTTTGCCCTGCGCCTCTGGCTCAATCAGGATGCGCCAGTGCCAAAAAAACATTGGCGTGCGATCTATAGTAAAATCGACCGCCGGCAGCGCATCATCACGCTGGGTGCCCTGGGGATTAAAGGGATGAAGGCCGCCGACTTCAGCGCACTCGTCGGCCGGTATCACCAGGCCGCTTACGCCCGACAGGAGCTCGCCGCCGCTATGTTGCACCCGTCCCGCGATGCGTCCGCAGACGAGACAGCCGGAAAATACTGAGCAGCAATGAGCTCAACCGATGGCCGCTTCGCGCGAAGAGGGAATCGTTAAGCATTTCAGGTCGTCTAAGACCATTGCCGGAGCGGCATCGGACCTCGGTCCGATGTGCAATGCGCGATCACCGTCTAACCTCTCCTATCTGCTCAAGCCGTGTATCTGCGCGGCGCTTGATCTGATTTGGAGGAAAACAATGCGGATCGCAACCTTAGCGTCCCTGACCGCGCTCTCGCTGGCTCTTGCGACGAGCCCGGCAACAATTGTCGGAATCGATATGACGGCACTGGCGAAGAACGGTGGAAACGGTGGCGGCAACGGTGGAGGCAATGGTGGAGGCAATGGTGGCGGTCACGGCGGCGGCAGTGGCAACCATGGCAGCAACAGCCAGGGTGGCAGTTCAAACCACGGCAACTCCAAATCTCAAGGCGTGAAAGGCAAATCCACCGAGGCGACAAGCAAGTCGAAGTCCGCGAAGGCAGACGAGACTAAAATCGGCACGAAAGAAAAAAACCTGTCGGCGCAGCTTGCGGGTCTGAACTCCTTGAAGCGGAACTATAAGGCACTGATGCATACGTCGGATCCACGCATGACCGCTATCGCGGCCTATGCCGTGGCTTATGCCCAATATGAACTCGACAATGGAATCGAGCCCGCAGCCAATGACCCTCTGTTGGGGGATCAGGCGCTGGAGGACGCATTGGCTTCAGCGACGAAAACCGGAGAAGTCAGCCCGGCGGTTTTGGACGAAGCCAAAACCATCTTGGGGGTTGGCGACGCAAACGGGAAGATCGATCAAATCCGCACCTCTCTGGAGAACGCGGCGCCGGTGACATCAGACGAATAGCCGAGAATTCAGGTGCGAGCGGTGTGGAGCTGATAAGTATGGCTCCGCACTAAACTACGAAAGAGCATTTCCGTTTTGTTTGAGTACGGATATGCTCTTTTTTTTGCAGACACAGAACCCTCTGTTGAAACTGCTCCAAGATGAATGCGCCTCTATCAGCCCAGTTCATCGAACAATTTCACGACGCCAAGTCATCATCGTTATTCCCTATTTATCAGAAGGCCGGGCAGGCAAACCGGTTCTGCTGTCGCTCATAGCCCAGATGCCGTCGACGCTGCGCTCGACCCAAAAGCGACACTCCCACTGAATCATGAGACCCTTCCCAAACTTCCGGCCCAAGCTTGAGCTCACCTTGCTGGATGTAGGATCATCCGGCTTTAACGCGGGATGACCACAGTGGAGGTCAGCCGCCCATGCTTTAAGGCGAACGGTTTTTGCGGCGCGTTCTGCGATTTCGCTGGTCGTAATTTTCTCGAAAGTGCGCCTGGTCATCTCAAGCGGATCGCGGCCGGATATTTCGGCGCTTGATCGCGTTGAATTCCAATCCTTCGGTTAAGAGCCAAGTGAATTGTTGACGCAACGAATTATAATACTATTGAATCCGGAATACAATGGATTGAAAAAGGATGAATTATTCAGGTATTTTATAAATTTTATTTTCAACGGTTCGATAATTTCACTATTTTTCTTTATGCAGACTTACTGATACTTACGTGAACGCATAAAGAACTTTCGAGCATTCCAGCTGTTGCGAGCAGTGTTTTCTAGGCTTCACGCCTGATTTGGAACGAAGGCGGATCAAAACGAGTTCCTAGAACAGCTGAGTTGAAACCGGTTATGGCTCTGCCTCGCCGGTCCCTATCCCCACGGCGGAACTCATCGAATAGCGCCCCGGTCGCTCTCGATGCATCGGCGGGCGGCGTGATGCCACGTTCACCGCCCGCGGGCATCATCGCAAACTGAAGGTGTCGTAACCACCTTAAAGCTGACGGCAGTCATGTCACGGGCGCTGCTGTTTGAGGGCAATTACCCTAGCCCCAGCAAGGAGGACGTCGTGTCTTCCACTCATTTGTCAGAAATTGATGATCCAACCGACATCGGCCTTATCAGGACAGTCCTTCGAAGTGCCGGCTTTCGGGGCAGCCACGCTGTTGCAGACTCCGAAGAAAAGCGTGCCGCGCTTACCTTTCTCAAATCGGAGTTTCGAAATGGCGTATCCTCGGAAAACGAATTGTTGTCGGCGCTGAAACGTCGAGACGATCTTTTGCCGCCGGCACTTCGGCGAATGCAGGGGATATAGCAAACCTCGAGGCGGAACCCCGTATTTGCAGGTGGCAGCACATTTCCACCCGGTGCGACCGCTCGACCTTTCGTAAACAGGGAGCTTGTGTAGGCGCGCGCAGCACTCATGAAGGCGCGTTTAAACTATCTCAGTTTCGATCTTCGGACTGTGCTATGATGAGCAATGGCAGAGTTCTCCGCACTTGAAGCAGCCACGCGACGGGTCACCGATGATCGAATCCAGATCGCGGTCCAGGAAGCCGAAATTGCCGGGGGCGTTCTCCGGGGCGAATCCACGTCTTTGGCTCGAGAAAAGCTCAAGAGCTGTTTGCAAAATCTTCGATTTCACATCTTTGCGCGTGACCTGATCCAAGCGAGGATAAGCGTAGATCATCACCTGCCGCCCATGTCGAGGACATGAGTTCCACGAAACTGCATTAAACGACGAGCTGTAAATTCATTGCGTTCCCGCCTTCCTTCGCCAGACTGGTACTCCCCGATGATGACCGGTTTTGAGCCGAAGGGGCTTCAGACACGTTCCCTCGCCCCATTTGGGGGAGAGGGTTGGTGTGAGGCAGCTCTTGGGCTTCGACGGCGCGCGCAAGCTCATCCCTCCAATTCGATGATCGCGCAGCCATAACCTTCGAGATCGAGCCGGCCGGCAACGGGGTTTTCATCATTCAGGAGATCGCAGCCTGCGGGGACGCCGCCGATGGCGGCCGGCTGGTCGGTGTAGTTCTGGATGAACAGCAGCCGACGGTCGTCATTCATCCGCATGGTCACCTCGACACCCTCGGGAAGCTCGCCGATCAGCGGCTCGATGCCGACGGGCGCAAATAGCCGCCCGGCAAGCGCTGCCGTCAGATCCGGCGTGAGATAGGTGCCGACATAGACCACCTGCCCTTTACCGACCTTGCGCGACGTCGCCATCGGCTGGCCCTCGGCATAGCGGTTCGACCAGGCCGCGACCACTTCGACATCGCCGTCGGTCGCAAGGTTTTCATAAAAATAGCCGGCAGCCAGTTCGCGGTTGCCAATCTTGAAGCGGCGCTCGCGCCGGTGCGATTCCGCCGGCTTGTTCGGAGGAATGACAAGCCCGCCCGAACGCTCCATCACATCGAACAGCCCGTTGGCGCCGGGGGCAGCAAGACGGCCGAAATCCTCGACGCGCACGCCTGTGAGCTGAGACAGCGAGGTGCCGGGCGCGGTCTCGCGGATCACGTGGTTGTCTTCGTTGCGCGTGCCGGTGCGCGCGCCGATGACGACAGTGCCGCCTTGCTCGGCGAAGGATTTCAGCCTTTCTGTCCATTCGTCCTTCCACATCACCCAATGGGGAACATAGAGCAGCTTGAGCTTGGAAAGATCGTCCTCGGGATGAATGAAGCCGCAGGCAATGCCGCGGTCGTAGCAATATTGGTGCAGCAGGATCGCATCGTCCTGTGGGCTCGGCAGGCCGATTGGATAGGTCTTGTGGGCTTCCTGATTGTCGAAGTCGGATCCGGCGATGCCGACATCCATACGCACATGGGTGCCGAGGATCTTGGGCGCTAGCGCGGTCATCTCGGTTGCGAAGCGTTTCGCCTCGTCATAGCGATGGCGGGCGACGTCGTCGTGGTCGATGATGCCCATCCAATAGATCTCGGCGCCGAAATGCGCGGGGCGCCAGCGGAAGAACATCAGACCGTCAGCGCCATGGGCGACAGAGGAGAGCGCCATGCGGCGCAGTTCGCCCGGCTCCGGCGTCAGCGTGCAGAAACCCGGCTGGCTGCCGAAGCCCGATTGCTGCTCGGGAACGATGTAGTTGCCGGAAAAACCGCGGCAGATATCGAGGTGCAGCGCCTGGACCTTGGCGTGGTTTCCGAGCCGTTGGAACTCGTCGTAGAGCATCGGATAGATATCGTAGCCGACGAAATCGAGATCGGTGGTGAACTGGCCGCGAAAGTCGATATCTCTGAGACCCCCGAGATTGTGGAAGACGAACCAGGAGGGTTTCACGGCGCGCAGGATCTCGACCTGGTCGTGCTGGAAGCGCGCCGTCGAAAAGGCCAGGAAACGGTGATAATCCTGGAGATGTCCGGGGCTCGGGAAGGTCGGGCCGAACTCGATCGGCAGCACCACCTGGTCGAAACTGTCATAGGCCGTCGCCCAGAAATCGCCGCCCCACGCCGTGTTGAGCTTGTCGATTTCGCCATATCTGCCGGCCAGAAAGGCCTGGAATTCGGTGAGCGTCGCCTTCGAAAAACTCTCCGGCATGCTGGTATTCAGCTCGTTGTCGGTCTGCCAGCCGACGACAAAGGGATTGTCGCGATAGTGCTCGGCCATCGCTTTGGTGATGCGCCGGCTGTGTTCGCGAAAGACCGGGCTCGCCGTGTCGCAATGCTGCCGCGAGCCATGGCTCATCGGTCGGCCCTTGCCGTCGACCCTTAGAATCTCTGGATGCGCCACGGTCAGCCAGCGCGGCGGCGTTGCCGTCGGCGTGCACATGATCGTGTCGATGCCAAAGCGCCCGAGCATGGCGATGGCACGGTCGAACAGATCGAAATCGAAGGTGCCGAGCTTCGGCTCGAGAATATGCCAGGCGAATTCGGCCATTCTGACCACGTTGAAGCCGGCCTTTGCCATGCGCTCGGCGTCGCGCTCCCAGTAGCTTTCGTCGACGTGCTCGGGATAATGCGGGGCGCCGACGAGGAAGCGGTCGGTCTTGATGGAGTTCCATACGGAAAGGTTTGCGGTCTTGTCGGACACGGTGATGTTTCCTGTGATTATCTGTCGAGGATCGTCTTGCGGGCGCTGATCGTGCGTCCGCCGTCGGGCGAGAAGAGATAAAGTTCGCTGGCGTCGAGCTTCAGCGCCACGTTTTGGTCGGCGGTAATGGGCGCGACGTAGCTCAGCTGCACCGTGATGTTGCCGGTGCCGCTTTCCGAGGCGATGGTCCTGAGATTGCCGGCGTCGATATAGAGGATGGTTTCGCGCCCGAGATGCTCGACCAGTCGGACCGCACCGCTGATCGCCCCGCCTTGGGCAGCGTCGGCGACCACCGATATGTTTTCCGGCCTTACACCCAGCGTCAGGCTGGCGCCCTTCGGCAGCACCGCGGCCTCCGCCAGTTCCACCGTCACCGGCACAAGGCCGGGTGCCGAAACCGTGATATTGCGGCCGGACACCTCATCGACGGTAACGCCGAGGAAGTTCATCCGCGGGGCACCGAGAAAGCCCGCGACGAAGAGGTTGTCAGGGTTGCGGTAGAGTTCGAGCGGTGAGCCCACCTGCTCGATTATTCCCTGGTTCAAGACGACGATCCGGCTCGCCATGGTCATGGCCTCCACCTGGTCGTGGGTGACGTAGACCATGGTGGCGCCGAGTTCGGCATGCAGGCTGCTGAGCTCGACGCGCATCTGGGTTCGAAGTGCTGCGTCGAGGTTCGACAGCGGCTCGTCGAAGAGGAAAACGTCGGGCGAACGGGTGATTGCCCGGCCGATCGCCACGCGCTGCCGTTGGCCGCCGGAGAGCTGCTTCGGCCGCTTTTCCAGCTGGTCGGTGATCCTCAGGATCTTGGCGGCGCGGGCCACCGCCGCCTCGATCTCGGCCTTCGGGCGCTTGGCCATGCGCAAACCGAAGCCCATGTTCTCCGCCACCGTCATATGCGGATAGAGTGCGTAGGACTGGAAGACCATAGCGATGCCGCGGTCCCCAGGCTCCTGTTTGCTGACGTCGCGGCCGTTGATCAGGATCTGGCCGGAGGAGATCTCCTCCAGGCCGGCGATCGACTTCAAAAGCGTGGACTTGCCGCAGCCGGAGGGGCCGACCATGACGATGAACTCACCCTGCGCCACGGAAAGATCGATGCCGCGCAGCGCGTGATAAGCACCGTAATTCTTGTTGATCTGTCGGAGTTCGAGACTGGTCATGCGTCCTGGCTCTCTGCTGTTGAAACTTGGAACGTTAGGAGATGGCTCATCCCTTCACCGCTCCCATCGTCAGGCCGGCGATGAAGTGGCGCTGCATCAGGAAGAACATGACGACGGGCGGCACGGCGACGACGATGGTGCCGGCGGAAATCAGGTTCCAGGCCGATACCCATTCGCCGCGGAGATTGGCAAGGCCGGCGGTAACAGGCTTGACGGAGTCGCTGACGGTCAGCACCACGGCCCAGAAATAATCGTTCCAGATGAAGGTGAAGATCAGGATGGCAAGTGCGGCCAGCGCCGGCCGCACCAGCGGGATCGCCACATGCACCAGCGTCTGGAAGGGAGAGGCCCCTTCGGCTCGCGCCGCCTGGAACAGCTCGTCGGGAAGTGCGGCAATGAAATTGCGCATGAACAGTGTTGCAAAGCCGGTCTGGAAGGCGACGTGGAAGATGATCAGCGCCGCCGTGGTGTCGATCAGATCGAGCCGGACCATCAGGTCGCGCACCGGGATCATCATGATCTGGTGCGGCAGGAAATTGCCGCCGACGAACAGCGCGAAGATCAGCATGTTGCCGGGAAAGCGGTAGCGCGACAACACATAGCCGGCGAGCGTGCTCAGCACCAGGACGCCGATCACCGAGGGAATGGTGATCGTCAGGCTGTTGAGGAAGTAGCGGGCCATCGGTGTCTGCGTGAAGACAGCCGTGTAATTGTCGACCACGCCGATGCCGGTCGGCCATCCCCACAGATTGCCGCCCATGACATCCTCGGTCGAACGGAACGAGGTGAGGATGATCGCAAACAGCGGGCAGAGCCAGAGCAGAAGGACGATGACGACGGCGAGCACATAGAGGCGGCGCTGCCAGACGTCGGCTTCGGGAATGGGACGAGGATACATCAGCCTCCCCTTTCTTCTGTATGGATGATGCGGCTGAGGTACCAGACGATGAAGGCGGCCATGATCACAAACAGCACGGACGCGATCGCCGCGCCGTAACCGAAGCGATAGGAGAAGATCGACTGTTCGAACATCTGGTAGGCGAGAACCGAGGACGAACCGAAAGGGCCGCCATTCGTCATCACCGATACCATATCGAAGGACCTGAGTGCCCCGACCACGGTGACGGCAATGGCGATGAAAGTGACCTGGGTCAGCTGCGGCAGCACGATGTGCCACAACATGTTCCAGCCCCTCGCCCCATCGACGCGCCCGGCACCGATCAGCTCTTCGCTGAGATTGTTGAGCCCGGCGAGATAAAGAACCATGCAGAAGGTGATCTGCGGCCAGAGTGCTGCAATCACGATGGCGAAGGTGACGAAATGCTCGTCGGAGAGAACCGCTGGCGCCGTCGCCCCGAAGGCCCTGAAGATCAGCGCAAGCAACCCGAACTCCGGCGTATAGACCCAGGTGAACACCACACCGACCGTCACCGAGGCGAGCACCAGCGGGATGAAGAACAGCGACTTCAGGAAGCGCATACCGCGAATTTTCTGGTTGACCAGCAGCGCGATGGCGAGCCCGATCGGCGGTGCCGCCATGAACATTACCAGCCAGATCAGGTTGTTCTTCAGCGACACGTAGAATTGCGGATCGTTGTAAAGCTCGACGTAGTTGCCGAAGCCGATCCAGACCATCGGGCCGAAGCCGTCCCAGTCGTGCAGGCTGATCCAGAGGCTCCTGACGGCCGATAGCAGGATGACGGTGAAGAACAGCAATATCGCCGGCGCGATGAGTAAAGTCGGGGTGAGCCACCAGCGCTGGCGGCGCCATAACATCAACATCTCAAGAACCTCATTAATACAGGAGCAGACTCATGCGTGCTCCGGGAGCAGAGGCGCACCTCCTCCAAGGGTGGAGGCAAACAGCCTCCACCCCTTGGAAGCAGCGGTTCGCCGCCGCCCCTGGGAGAGCTGCTAGATCTTGTAGATGCGCTTGCGCGTACCCTCGAGGCGCGTCAGGATGGCCTTGCGCCGGTCGGGTTTGGCCATGAATTCCTGGAAGCCGACAAGGCCGGCCTGCGCCATATCGGGATCGCTGTCGCGGTCGTAATATTGCGACGTGCCCTGCACCGTCTTCATCGTCTCGACGGCGACGTTGACCAGCGGGTCTTTGCTTGCCGGCAGGTCGTGGCGCGGCGGCACGTTGCCGCCCGGCTCCAGATAGGCCGCCAGATTCTCGGGCTTGTAGAAGTAGGCAAGGAATTCACGCGCGCCCTGCTTGTTCTTGGCCTTGGCGGGAATGTGGATCGAGTTGACCGAGAATTCCTCGTAGTGGCCGACCTTGGCGTCGAGCACCGGGAAGGTCGCGTAAGAGAGCTGCGGTAGATCTTCGGCAGTGAAAGCCGAGCGCAGGAAAGCGCCGAGATTCATCATGCCGGCCTTCTTCTGCGCCAAGAGCGCCGCGGCCTCCTGCCAGCCGAAGGACGTGTGGTTCTCCGTGAAGAACCCCTTCGAAATCATCGCCTCCCACTGGTCGAAAACCGCTGTCAGCGCGGGATCGAGATAGCTCATCTCGCCGTTCATCAGCGCCATATGCTTGTCGAGGCCGTTGATGCGAAGGTTCATCTGGTCGAACCAGCCGGCCGCCGGCCACAATTCCTTGGTGCCGATCGCAACCGGCGTGATGCCCGCGGCCTTGCACTTGTCGCCATAGGCCATGAACTCTTCGGCCGTCTTCGGCACGGTCAGACCATGTTGCTCGAACACATCCTTGCGATAGAACAAGCCCCAGAGCGTGCCTCCGGTGGGAAGGCCATACTGCTTGCCGTCGTCGGTGACGGCGCCTGCCGTCGCGCCGAGGACGTCCTTATATTTCTCTTTCTCGAAAAGGTCGGAGATGTCGTCGAACAGGCCGCGCTTGACGAAGGCGCGCATGCGGTTGCCCGAAAACCAGGAGCAGACGTCGGGCGCGCCGGCGACGAGATAGTTGCGAATGGCCGTCTTGTGGGCCTCGTGGTCCATATTGTTGATGACGACATTGACGCCGGCTTCCTTGCTGAAGCCCGCGGCAATCGCCTTCAGCGCATCAAGTGCGGCACCATTGTTTTCGGCGGAGATCATCGTGACCTCCTGGGCTTGCGCGATCGCCGGGATCGGAAAGCTGCCGGTGACCGCTGCGGCGGAAACCAGCCCCGCGCCCTTCAGGAAGCGTCTGCGGGTGGTCGTCGGAAATTGCTTCAAAAATGTCATTGAATTCCTCCCAGTTGATCGATCAACATCTCCCGACCGTCGCCTCCTCCATGAAACGACCGACCAGGCATTCAACGCTGCGATCCGCTCGGCGATTCCAGCGATAATCCGCCTGGCTGAGTTGATCCGCGGCCGAACTTATGCATAGATCGTTGCAGCCCGCAATAATTAATTTACAAAATTAAGGAATGCATCGTGAAGTTAAAAGGCGACCAGACCACGGCGAGAGCCATGAACCGACGCCTCATCCTCAACCTTCTCCGGCGGGAGGGGCCGAGGAGCCGCGCCGACATCGCGACGGTGATTGGTTTAAGTCCTGCCGCCGTCACCTTTGTCGTCGCCGACCTTCTGGAGGAAGGCATCGTCATCGAAGGGAAGACCGTGCCCGGCCTCACCGGCCGCCGCCCGATCCCGGTAGATATCAACTATGAACACGCACTCGCCGTTGGCTTCAAACTGATGGTCGACTCGGTGGAGTGCGTGGCAACCGACCTTGCCACCAACCCCGTCGCCGCCATGCGAGTAAACCTCGACGGCCACGACCCCGATAAGGTCGCCGACCTGCTGGCGGGCACCGTGCCAGAACTGGTAAAGCTCGCCGGCCGGCCGGATGCGAAGCTCGCCGGCATCGGCATCTCCATGCCCGGTGTCATCAATCACGAACAGACGGCCTGCGTGCGCAGCCACCGCTTCAGCTGGAACAACGTCCCCCTCGCCTCGCTCGTCGCCAGCCGTGTCCATGTACCGGTCTGGCTGGAGGACGACACCAACGCTTATGCCATTGCCCAGCAGCTCTTCGGGCTCGGCCGCCAGCATCGCAACATGGCCGTCCTCGCCGTCGGCGTCGGCATCAGCTGCGCGCTTGTCATCGACGGTAAGCTCTACCGCGGCGCAAACGGCGCGGCCGGCAAGTTCGGCCACACCCTCTACGAGGAGAACGGCCGGCTCTGCGAATGCGGCAAGCGCGGCTGCCTGATGGCCTATCACTCCGAAGCATCGATGCTGAGACGCTGGCGGGAAGCGACCGGCCGCGAGGAGCTGGGACTGCCGGAATTGTCGGCTGCGCTCGCATCAGGCGATGCCGCCGCCCTCGCCCTCGTCGCCAATTCCGGCCGCGGCATCGGCACCGCCCTTGCCAATCTCGTCAACATCACCGATCCCGAAGTCATCGTCGCCGGCGGCGAAGCCGTCTCCCTCGGCGAGCCTTTCCTGACGCCACTGCGTGAAGCCCTCGCTGCCCGGACCTTCCGAACCGCCCCGCCCCTCTTGCCCGACTGGGAGGACAATTCCTGGGCTCGGGGCGCCGCTGCCCTCGTCACCCAGAAAATATTCGACTTCGAATCCTCCGGCGGCATCACGGACATCGCCAATCTCGCCGGCGTCAGACCTGTGGACTCGTCGTCGGC
>NZ_JBFTZZ010000027.1:0-92075 GCF_056406515.1 Rhizobium sp. P1_B8
TGACATCGGTCCCGGTACGCTCGGCCTCGCTGCTGTGTACTCTTCCGGCCCGAACTCCTACTACTCGACGGCTGAATGGGCAGTTGCTGCCGAATACGCCATCAAGGCAACCGACAAGCTGAAAATCACCCCGGGTGTTCAGTACTACGCCAACTACATCGGCGGTGCCAGCGCGTTTGAAACCGTTCCTACCGATTACGACGGTGCCGGTGATGCATGGAAGGTCGGTCTGACCGTTGATTACCAGATCGTCGACAACTTCTACGCCAAGGCTTCGGTTCAGTACCTCGATCCGGAAGATGCTGACGACTCCACGACGGGCTACTTCCGTCTGCAGCGTTCGTTCTAATCTGATCTGACTTCGGTCAATCAGGAAAGCCCGGCTCTCGAGCCGGGCTTTTTGTATTTGGGCGAGACTGGCACGTTGTGCCAGCTGACCAGTGTCGATGAGGTTATCGGCAGGTGGCGAGAAAAGTGCGAATTGCTGTGGGGATGTTATCGAGATACAGGAGCGGGGCATGGCCTTGCCCTTCGGCAGTATGTCGGATCAAGCCCGAATGCCGCCGCGCCATTTCGCCGGCGCTTTCCTGTGAAAGCAGCGACGTATTTTCGCCGCGGATCAGCATGAGTGGCAGCCGACTCAGGCTTTCGAATTGCCCCCAGAGATCAGGCAGCGGCTGGCTGAAATCGATCGATTTCAGTGCCTCCGCGATCGCTGGGTCGAAATCGGCGATCGGCCTTCCGCTGATATCGCGATAAAGGGCAAGCGCCATCTCGCGCCAGTCTTCCTCTGCAAGCGCGGTAAACGACGCGCCATGATTTTCCTTCAATAGATCGACTGCCTCGTTCCAGTCCGCTGGCTTCCTGCCGCTGTTGAGGTAATCGCGGATCCGTGCCAGCCCCTCAGCCTCGAGCACAGGTCCGATATCGTTGAGGATGACGGCTTCGAGAAGATCCGGCTGCGTCGCCGCGATCAGATGCAGGATCAGCCCGCCGCGCGACGTGCCGATGAAAATCGCCCGCTCAATGCCAAGCGCTGCGCAGGCGGCAATGACGTCGCCGGCCTCGACGGCGAGATTGTAGTTCGCCTTGTTGTCGTCCCATGCCGAGTTTCCCCGCCCGCGCGAATCGAGCGCGATCACCCTGCGCGGTGCTGTCATATCCCGGGAGAGAAGCAGCGCAAGCGGATGAAAATCCCGTGTATTGCGGGTCAGGCCGGGCAGGCAGATCACCGGCAGCCATCCGGCAGTTGCTGCCTGGTCGGGTGGGTAGTCGCGGGCATAAAGCCTCAGCCCATCAGAAGAAGTGAAAAATCGCTCCTGGAAACCACCTGCATCCGTATCCGGCATCACATCCCTCGAGACCTGTTTGACCCCGAAGATGTAACTTGCTTTTCAAGCCGCGCCAAACGGCTTCAAGAGGCGCTGCGTCCGCCGATCAGGTCACGCTCGATATCGGTGGGCTGGCCGAGGCGAGCCTTGTAAACTTCGTAATTCTCCATCACCCGCTGCACATAGTTGCGCGTTTCGGGGAAGGGGATGCGCTCGATCCAGTCGACGATCTCGTCGATCGGCCTGCCGCGCGGATCGCCGTAGCGGCCGATCCATTCCGGCACCCGCTTCGGCCCGGCATTATAGGCAATGAAGGTGAGGATATAGGAACCG
Organism: Rhizobium sp. P1_B8; assembly: GCF_056406515.1. Classification (NCBI taxonomy): domain Bacteria; kingdom Pseudomonadati; phylum Pseudomonadota; class Alphaproteobacteria; order Hyphomicrobiales; family Rhizobiaceae; genus Rhizobium; species Rhizobium sp. P1_B8. The sequence continues at coordinate 1,665 of NZ_JBFTZZ010000027.1, forward strand.
CCGAAGGCGTCGATCTGCTCGCCGAGATAATGCGCACCGAGTGTCGCGTTATAGCCGGCATCGGCCGTCAGCTTGTCCTTGGAAAAGGCGATGTTATTGCGCTTGGCTACCGCCTGGGCCGTGCCCGGCAGAAGCTGCAGCAGGCCGCGCGCATTCGCCGCCGAAACGGCGGCCGGGTTGAAGGCGCTTTCCTGCCGGGCGATGGCATAGGCGAGTGCCTTGCCGGAGCCAGATATATTGGCGTTCGCCGGGATCACGCCGATCGGAAAGGCAAGCGCTGCGACATCGATGCCGCGCCCATAGGCGATCTTGCCGATTTGCAGCGACAGATGATGATCGCCGGATTGCTCGGCCTGTGCCGCAAGGACAGCCAGTTCACCGGGGCTTTGCAGTTGATCGGCGAGCGCGAGATAGAGAATGGCGGCCCGCCATCCATGGCCGGCGGCCTCCAGTCGGGCGATCGCCTGCACGGCTTCGCGTGCCTGGAAGCGTTGCCGGTCAGCCGTGCTCGGTGCAGGATAGGTGACATTAAGCGTCTTTCGCCCCAGCCTTTCCGCCGCGAGCTGGCCATAGAAGGTGCCGGGAAAATTCGCGGCCTTCGCATAGAATTCGCTGGATTTGCCGGGGCCTCCGGCCTCCGCGGCGCGTCCCAGCCAATACCAGGCGCGTGAGACCGAGATCGGCCCGTTTGAGGTATCGAGGATCTTGCGGAAGTGTTTTTCCGCCGTTGTCGGGTCCTGCAGGCCGCGAAGCGCGTACCATCCGGCGTGGAATTCAGCCTCGACGATATCCGTCGGGCTCGTTGCGGCGTAGTTTGCGACGATGCGATAGGCCGGCTTGAATTGTCCCTGGTCGACGAGACCACGGCTGACGATACGTTGCTCGTTCCACCATTCGCCGGAATTGACGAGTTCGCTACGCTCGGGCGGCATCTGCTCGAGAAGTGCTGCCGCCTCGGCATATTTGTCCTGTTTGCGCAGATATTCGATCCGCGCAAACAACAGGCCGGCATCGGCTCGCCACTTCGCATCGACGGCGTTGAGCAAGGCGCCGGCATTGCCGGCTTTGGCGTCAACGGCAGCCCAGGCCTTGTAGAGCGACTGGGCTTGGCCCATGTCGCCGAAGCGCTTGGCCTGCGCCACCCGGCCGCGATACATCAGATAGTCCATCCGCGCCTTATGGTCGGCGGGCGTCAACAGCGCGGAAAACTCGACGAGGATCTTGTCCTCGGTCGCCTTGTCGAGAGCCTCTCCTCGCCAGCGTTTGCGGATATGTTTTGCCGCCTGCGCCTGCTTGCCTGATGCAACCAGCGCCCGGCCGAGGATGACGGCGCCCTGCATCGTCTCAGGCGCGGTATCGCCGAAGGCGGCAAGTATGGCGGAAGGGGCGGGATTTTCGTCATAGAGCGCGCGCTCGGAATAGGCGCGCAGCCGCGAAAGACCCGGCCAGCCCTTGAGCTCCTGCGCGGCGCTGGCGATTTCATAGGAGGGAACGCCCTTCAATCCGGAAACGGCAATCGCCCAGGTGAGGATATGCCGGTCGAGCGTAGCGTCGCGCATGCTGTCACGGATCGAAAGCGCCAGTTGCGGGTCCTTGTCGGAAAGCGCATCCAGGCCGGCTTTCAGGTCGCCGCTGACAGGCGCGATAGCCGGGTTGCGCGGAATGGCGCCCGTTGTCATCGATTCCGGTATGGCTGTCTCGGGAATGAAGCCGAGCGGCTTGACATCAGGCATAGGAGTGCTCTCGCCGGGAAGCGGCGACGCAACACTGCCCCACGCGGCGGCAACAAAGCCGAAGGCGGACAGAATCAGGACAGCTTTCTTCATCCGGGATCTCGCAACGAAAACACGCCCTGCCATTAGGCTAGAGGCATCTTAACGAAACCTTACCGTACCAGGTAAAATTCATTCACATCTGCTATCGGAATTTGCCCTAAACCGAACTCTACGCGCTTGTCGCGATGATTTCGGCGCTCTATGGTGCGCAACTCTTATTCATGGAATGCGGCCGAAGCAAGGATTTGGTCGTGAGGAGCTTTGCATGTTCAATGGGTCCATTCCCGCCCTCGTCACCCCCTTCACCGATGCCGGACTGATCGACGAAGATAGCTTCGCCGCGCATGTCGACTGGCAGATCAAGGAAGGCAGCGCCGGTCTCGTCCCGGTCGGCACGACGGGCGAATCCCCGACGCTGTCGCATGCCGAACACAAACGGGTGGTGGAACTCTGCATCGAAGTTGCCGCAAAGCGCGTTCCCGTCATGGCCGGCGCCGGCTCGAACAATACGCGGGAGGCGATCGAGCTCGCCCAGCATGCCGAAAAGGTCGGTGCGAACGCCGTATTGGTCGTCACTCCCTATTACAACAAGCCGACGCAGAAGGGGTTGATCGCGCATTTTTCAGCCATCGCCGAGGCCGTCGATCTGCCGATCTATATCTATAATATCCCCGGCCGCTCGGTGGTCGACATGACGCCGGAAACGATGGGTGCGCTCGCCAAGGCGCACAAGAATATTGTCGGCGTCAAGGATGCAACGGGCAAGATCGAGCGCGTCTCCGAACAGCGCATCACCTGCGGCACGGATTTCAGGCAGCTGTCCGGAGAGGATGCGACGGCGCTCGGCTTCAACGCCCATGGCGGTGTCGGCTGTATTTCGGTAACCGCCAATGTCGCCCCGCGCCTCTGTGCCGACTTCCAGGCGGCGACACTGGCAGGCGACTATGCCCGCGCGCTGGAATTTCAGGATCGGCTGATGCCGCTGCACAAGGCGATCTTCCTTGAGCCGGGTCTTTGCGGTGCCAAATACGGGCTCTCCAAGCTTGGTCGGATGAGCCGCAACGTCCGCTCGCCGCTGCTTTCGACGCTGGAGCCGGCAACGGAATCAGCGATCGACGCCGCCATGCGCCATGCAGGCCTTTTGAACTGACGGGACCGGCCTTCTTCACAAGACGGGGTCTCTCCCTTACATAAAGGGCAAGAAATGAGGGCGCGGCTTTTCGCGCCCTAAAAAGAAATTGGAATGTCGTCATGGCCCCCAAAGGCAGCCAGCGCGTGGTGAACAAGGTCGTGGCCGAAAACCGCAAGGCCCGCTTCAACTACGAGATCATCGATACCTACGAGGCCGGCCTCGTGCTGATGGGCACGGAGGTCAAGGCGCTGCGCGAAGGCAAGGCCAATATCGCCGAATCCTACGCCTCGGATGAGGGCGGCGAGATCTGGCTGATCAATTCCTACTTGCCGGAATATCTGCAAGCCAACCGCTTCAATCACGAACCGCGCCGACGCCGCAAGCTGCTGCTGTCGGGCCGTGAAATCCATCGCCTGCGCTCGGCCATCAACCGCGAAGGCATGACGCTGATCCCGTTGAAGATCTATTTCAACGATCGCGGTCGGGCGAAGATGGAGCTGGCGCTGGCCAAGGGCAAGAAATTGCACGACAAGCGCGAGTCGGAGAAGGAACGCGATTGGAATCGGCAGAAGAGCCGCCTGCTGAAGGATAGAGGCTGACCACGACGCCGTGGCTGACGATCACCGGTCCAATCCGGCCCCTATCGCGCGACTTCGAGACGCCCGACGAGATCAGTCTTCGAAATCGCTGGCCGGGGCGACTTCGGCCTGGCGTGGCGCCCGCTCCGAGGGATCGCGACCGATTTCAGCCTTCAGAGACAAGAGATCGATGAAATGATCGGCCTGACGGCGCAGGTCGTCGGCAATCATTGGCGGCTGGGTTGCCATGGTTGAGATCACCGAGACCTTGCGGCCTCTGCGCTGCAACGCCTCGACCAGGTTCGTGAAGTCGCCGTCGCCCGAGAAGATGACGAGATGATCGACCGTTTCGGACTGTTCCATCGCGTCGATCGCAAGCTCGATGTCCATGTTGCCCTTGATCTTTCGGCGACCCATGGAATCCGTGAATTCCTTGGCAGGCTTAGTGACGACTTTGTAGCCGTTGTAATCGAGCCAGTCGATCAGAGGCCGGATCGATGAATACTCCTGATCCTCGATCAGAGCGGTATAATAATATGCGCGCAGCAGGTATCCGCGTTTCTGGAATGCTTTCAAGAGCTTGCGGTAATCTATGTCAAATCCCAGGCTCTTGGATGCAGCGTAGAGGTTGGCGCCGTCAATGAAGAGTGCAATTTTTTCGCGTGGGTCAAACATCGCTTACCAATCCAATGAGAGCAATCGAAATTCGCAGGTGCCAAACTTCAATAAAAACAATAGCTTGTGTTTCGATTTCGATTTGATCCTTACTTTATGAATTATTCATATATGAAAGATTTAGGGCACGATTCGACATATTCCAAGCAACCTTCGGTGGAATTATGACATTCTCCATGGAAATCTAGCTCAGCCGCGGATAAAGACGAGGGGAGCCGGAATGAAAAACTTGTATTTGCCCGGTTTTAATTGTATCGGGCGTGCTAATCCCGAAATGACGACCGTAAAGGACAGGCAATGGCCCGTGTCACAGTTGAAGATTGCATCGACAAGGTGGAGAACCGCTTCGAGCTGGTTCTGCTCGCCAGCCACCGCGCCCGGCTGATTTCCCAAGGTGCCTCGATCACCATCGATCGTGACAATGACAAGAATCCCGTTGTGGCCCTGCGCGAAATCGCCGACGAGACGCTTTCGCCCGACGACCTCAAGGAAGATCTGATCCATTCGCTGCAGAAGCATGTCGAAGTCGACGAGCCCGAGCCCGATCCGGCAAGCATGATCGCCGCCGGCAGTGTCGCCGCAGCCGACAGCGAAGAGCAGGACGACCTGCCGGAGACGATCACTTTCGACCAGATGTCGGAAGAAGAGCTGCTTGCCGGCATCGAAGGCCTTGTGCCGCCGGAAAAGAGCGACGACTACTAAGCGCGTCGGCCGGATCCCCGGTCGCATCGCTTGGGCATGATCCTCCCGGTCGCATTGATGCGATCCGGAAAAATGCTTCATGCGATGCAAAAGAGCGACGATTACCAATCGTCAATCTTGCACCTTTATTGCTTAGGCATATTATTGCCCATGTGTGCGCCAATCGTTGATTGGCGCGCTTTTATTTTTATCGGAGTGGCTTTGGAATGATGCGGCAGTACGAGCTCGTGGAGCGGGTTCAGCAATACAAGCCCGATGCCAATGAAGCACTGCTGAACAAAGCCTATGTCTACGCCATGCAGAAGCACGGCCAGCAAAAACGCGCGAGCGGCGATCCCTATATTTCCCATCCGCTCGAGGTCGCTGCCATCCTCACCGACATGCACCTCGATGAATCGACGATCGCGGTTGCTCTGCTGCACGATACGATCGAGGATACGACGGCGACACGCGCCGAGATCGATGAACTCTTCGGCGAGGATATCGGCCGCCTGGTCGAGGGTCTGACGAAGATCAAGAAGCTCGATCTCGTCACCAAGAAGGCCAAGCAGGCGGAAAACCTGCGCAAGCTGTTGCTCGCCATTTCCGACGATGTGCGCGTGCTGCTCGTCAAGCTGGCCGATCGCCTGCACAATATGCGCACCCTCGATCACATGTCGGCCGACAAGCGTGCCCGCATTTCCGAGGAGACGATGGAAATCTATGCGCCGCTCGCCGGCCGCATGGGCATGCAGGACATGCGCGAGGAACTCGAGGAGCTTTCCTTCCGGCATATGAACCCGGAAGCCTATGAGACCGTCACCAAAAGACTGGAAGAGCTTTCGAAGCGCAACGAGGGCATCGTCAAGAAGATCGAGGCCGAACTGCGCGATCTGCTGGTGGCAAGCGGCCTGACGAGCGCCTACGTCAAGGGCCGGCAGAAGAAGCCCTATTCGGTCTTCCGCAAGATGCAATCGAAGTCGCTTTCGTTCGAGCAGCTTTCTGATGTCTACGGTTTCCGCCTGATCGTCGAGGATATCCCTTCCTGTTACCGGGCGCTCGGCATCGTCCACACGCGCTGGCGCGTCGTGCCCGGCCGCTTCAAGGACTATATCTCGACGCCGAAGCAGAACGATTACCGTTCGCTGCACACCACCATCGTCGGTCCTTCCAGCCAGCGCATCGAACTGCAGATCCGCACCAAGCGCATGCACGAAATCGCCGAATTCGGCATCGCCGCCCACACACTCTATAAGGACGGCGCCACCAATGCCGATGGCGACATCCTTTCTCGCGAATCCAATGCCTATTCCTGGCTGCGCCATACGATCGAGGCCCTGGCCGAGGGTGACAGCCCGGAAGAATTCCTCGAACACACCAAGCTCGAGCTGTTCCAGGATCAGGTTTTTTGCTTCACGCCGAAGGGCAAGCTGATTGCCTTGCCGCGTGGCGCCACCCCGATCGATTTCGCCTATGCGGTGCACACCAATATCGGCGATACCACCGTGGGCGCCAAGATCAACGGCCGCATCATGCCGCTGGTGACGCGGCTTGCCAATGGCGACGAGGTCGAGATCATCCGCTCCGGCGTGCAGGTTCCGCCCGCCGCCTGGGAGGAAATCGTCGTGACCGGCAAGGCGCGCGCCGCCATCCGCCGGGCAACCCGCATGGCGATCCGCAAGCAATATGCCGGCCTTGGCCACCGCATTCTCGAGCGCACCTTCAATAGGGCCGGCAAGATCTTCTCGCGTGAGGCGATGAAGCCGGCGCTGCACCGTCTTGGCCAGAAGGATGTCGAGGATGCGATCGCCGCCGTCGGTCGCGGCGAGATGTCCTCGCTCGACGTGCTGCGCGCCGTCTATCCCGATCATCAGGATGAGCGCGTCACCGTGAAGCCCTCCGGCGACGACGGTTGGTTCAACGTCCGCAGTGCCGCCGGCATGATCTTCAAGATCCCCGGCAAGACCAAGGCCGGGCACGACGGTGGCCATTCGGAAATCGACGCGGATGCCGATATCGGGCCGATCCGCGGACTGTCCGGCAATGTCGACGTCAAGTTCGCTCCAACCGGCGCCGTGCCCGGCGATCGCATCGTCGGCATCATGGATCAAGGCAAGGGCATCACCATCTATCCGATCCAGTCGCCGAGCCTGCAGCGCTTCGACGATCAGCCCGACCGCTGGATCGACGTTCGCTGGGATCTCGACGAAGCCAACAAGTCGCGTTTCATGGCGCGCATCATGGTGAATGGGCTGAATGAGCCAGGCACGCTTGCCAAGGTCGCCCAGACGGTCGCAGGCCTCGACGTCAATATCCGCTTGCTGAACACAGTGCGGGTGGCTGCCGATTTCACCGAAATGATGCTCGAGGTCGAGGTCTGGGATCTGCGCCAGCTCAATCAGTTGCTCGCCCAGATGAAGGAACTGGATTGCATCGCCACGGTCCGGCGGCTCTACGAGTAAGCTTTTGTTAAGCCCTTCAGGGGTTTGGACGAAAAATTGCACATTTTATGATCTTGGCGGCGCATCAAAAAGGCAAGCAATGCGCACAGCGCATGGCTGTCTCCATGTTGCGGCGGTGGTAATTAACCTTTGCCGAGCCTATCTTCTGGTCTTCGAAACGCAAACAGAAGATGAGACAAGGTAATGTTTGACCCTATCAAGAAATTCGCTCGCGCCTTTCGCGCTCCGACCACGCAGGAACGTGAAATGGCATATTTGAACGGCTCGCTCGATCGTATCGATCTCGAGTTTCGTCAGCGCCAGGTCGACCGCGGTCTGTTCCGCAATCGCTGATACTGAACTTAATACTTGAGGCGGGTGAGGGACGTTATGCATAACGGACGCCCCTCGGCATGAGAAGCTCCTCTTCGCAGAGAGAACTGAGGGGCTGTTTTTCGAGCGGTATCATTTGCCGCTCTTGTCATGGCGGTGTGCGCTGCACTAAATACCGGCCATGTTGTTTCGCCGTCGCAAACCTGCGGGATTCAGGGAAAAGATGCGGGAGCTTTTGTGGCCTCGCAAGGGTTTCCTTCGCCCGATCCGTTACCTGACAATGCGCGTCCTGCGCCTGAGCGCTTCGCCGCATGCGGTTGCCGCCGGCGTCGCTGCGGGTGTCTTCGTCTCGTGGACGCCTTTCATCGGCGTGCATTTCGTCATGGCTTTCGTCATCACCTATTTCCTTTCCGGCAGCATGGTGGCCGCCGCCCTCGGTTGCGCCGCCTTCGGCAATCCGCTGACCTATCCCTTCATCTGGGGCATCACCTGGGAGATCGGACATCTGCTGTTGAGCCGCGAGGATCACCTGGCCGGCCAGACGGTGGATCTCGCCGCCCTTTTCCACAAGCTGAACTTCACTGAGCTATGGAAACCGGTGCTGGAGCCAATGCTGGTCGGCGCCATTCCGCCGGCGGCCGTCACCTCCGTTGCGCTCTATGCGCTGACATTCTACACCGTGAAGGGTTTTCAGACGCGCCGCCATATACGGCTGATGGAGCGGGCGCGCCTGCGCCTTGCCGTTCCGGCCGGCGACATGCCGAGCATATGAACCCGATCAAGAATTCTTAAGCGACGGAAGGTTCCGGCATGATCATCGGCATTGGCAGCGATCTGATCGACATTCGCCGTATCGAGAAATCCATCGAGCGCTTCGGCGAGCGCTTCACCCATCGCTGCTTTACCGAGATCGAGCGCGCGCGTTCCGACCGCCGGGCAAACCGTGGCGAATCTTATGCCAAGCGTTTCGCCGCCAAGGAGGCCTGTTCCAAGGCGCTCGGCACCGGCATAGCGCAGGGCGTCTTCTGGAAGGACATGGGCGTCGTCAACCTGCCGAGCGGCAAGCCGACCATGGTTTTATCAGGCGCGGCCGCCCTGATCCTCGAATCGCTGCTGCCCGCGGGTCACAGGCCCGCCATTCATTTGACAATAACGGATGATTATCCCTTGGCGCAGGCCTTCGTCATTATCGAGGCGTTGCCCGAGAGCCTCTGATCGTGACCGCGGGAGCGTTGATCGCGACCTCTCGTCGCTTTTGATGTTGTCGCCATTGCCGCAACCGGCCGAAGCCGCTAGAGAGAACGACAGAAAGAATTGCGCCGCCGCGGCGTCTTGAAGGAATAAGACTGCGTGTCCGAAAAAGTCGAAGCCAAGCCGAACGCCCTCTGGGAAAATATCAAAGTCATCATCCAGGCGCTGATTTTGGCGATGGTGATCCGAACGGTGCTATTCCAGCCCTTTACCATTCCGTCCGGTTCGATGATGCCGACGCTGCTCGTCGGCGATTACATCTTCGTCAACAAGTTCGCCTACGGCTATTCGAAATATTCGCTGCCCTTCTCGCCTGATCTCTTCAGCGGCCGCCTGTTCGGCGCCGATCCGAAGCGTGGCGACATCGTCGTCTTCCGCTTCCCGCCAAACCCCGAGATCGACTACATCAAGCGCTGCATCGGCCTGCCGGGCGACCATATCCAGGTTACCGACGGCGTGCTCTACGTCAACGGCAAGCCGGTTCCGAAGGTGGCGGACGGCAGCTTCACCTCGGATTACAAGCTTGATCCGGGCGCGGATGTGCCGGTGTTCCGCGAAACGCTCGACAACGGCAAGACCTACGACACGCTTGATCAGTCTCCGGTGTCGCGCGGCGATAACACCCGCGAATTCATCGTGCCGGAAGGCCATTATTTCATGATGGGCGATAACCGCGACAACTCGCTCGACAGCCGCTTCGACGTCGGATTCGTGCCCGCCGAAAATCTTGTCGGCCGCGCCAGCGTTATCTTCTTCTCGCTTGGCAACGATACCTCCTTCCGCGAAATCTGGAAGTGGCCGACGAACATGCGTTGGGACCGCCTCTTCAAGGTTGTTGAATGAGCAAGGCGCAGACGCTTTCTGCGGCGGACCGCGCAAAGCTTGAAGGCCTGATCGGTCATGACTTCGCTGAAAAGGAACGCCTGGATCGCGCGCTGACCCATGCCAGCGCCCGTACCGAAAAGGGCGGCAATTACGAACGGTTCGAATTCCTCGGCGACAGAGTTCTTGGGCTCTGCATCGCCGAGCTTCTGTTTCGCACCTTCGGGACGGCGGGAGAAGGCGAGCTCTCGGTTCGCCTCAACCAACTCGTCAGCGCTGAAACCTGCGCTGCGGTTGCCGACGAACTCAATCTTCACCTCTATATCCGTACCGGCGCCGATGTGAAGAAGTTGACCGGCAAGCGCATGATGAACGTGCGCGCCGACGTCGTCGAAAGCCTGATCGCCGCGATCTATCTCGACGGCGGCCTCGAAGTTGCCCGCCGGTTCATTCTGCGTTACTGGCAGGGCAGGGCAGTGCGGGCCGATGGCGCTAAGCGCGACGCCAAGACCGAGCTGCAGGAATGGTCGCACGCGAAATTCGGCGTCACGCCGATCTACCGGGTTGATGAACGCAGCGGACCGGATCATGATCCGCGCTTCAAGGTGACGGTGGAAGTTGCTGGCATTAAGCCGGAAACCGGCGTAGAGCGGTCGAAGCGTGCCGCCGAACAGGTCGCGGCAACGAAGATGCTCGAGCGCGAAGGCATTTGGCAGCAATCGTCTGCCGGAAACTGACGGGACAATGACACAAGAAGAAGATATCGCGGCCGAGGCTGCCGCAGAAACCAATGGTCCGACGCATTCGGGCTTCGTCGCGCTGATCGGACCGACCAATGCCGGCAAGTCGACGCTGGTGAACCGCCTCGTCGGCGCCAAGGTCTCGATCGTCAGCCATAAGGTGCAGACGACGCGCGCCATCGTTCGCGGCATCGCGATCCACGACAACGCCCAGATCGTCTTCATGGATACGCCTGGTATCTTCAAGCCGCGCCGCCGGCTTGACCGCGCCATGGTGACTTCGGCCTGGGGCGGTGCGAGGGATGCCGATCTGATCGTGCTGCTGATCGACAGCGAGCGCGGCTTGCGCGGCGATGCCGAAGCCATCCTCGAAGGCCTCAAGGAAGTCCGGCAGCCGAAGATCCTGCTGCTCAACAAGATCGACCGCGTCAACCGTGAGGATCTGCTGGCGCTGGCCGCTGCCGCCAACGAGAAGATCGCTTTCGAGCGCACCTTCATGATATCAGCCGAAAACGGCTCCGGCTGCGACGACCTCATGGACTATCTGGCGAAAACGCTCCCGGAGGGGCCGTGGTATTATCCGGAAGACCAGATCTCCGATCTGCCGATGCGCCAGCTCGCGGCCGAGATCACCCGCGAGAAACTGTTTCTGCGCCTGCACCAGGAGCTTCCCTATGCCTCGCATGTCGAAACGGAGAAGTGGGAAGAGCGCAAGGACGGCTCGGTGCGCATCGAGCAGGTGATCTATCTCGAGCGCGACAGTCAGAAGAAGATCGCGCTCGGCAAGGGTGGTGAAACCATCAAGGCGATATCGACTGCGTCGCGCAAGGAATTGTCGGAGATCCTCGAACAGCCTGTCCATCTCTTTTTGTTCGTCAAGGTTCGCGAGAATTGGGGGGATGATCCCGAGCGGTTCCGCGAAATGGGTCTCGATTTTCCGAAATAAGCGTGGCAAGGATTTCATCGGGCTGGCGCCAGCCCTTTGTTTTCGCATAAAAAATTAGCCTCGCTCATGGAACAAATCCGTCGCTTGCGCATTCCTTGATGGACGGCGCGCCAACGTTGGCGCGCCGGTTTTGTGACGGCAAGGGCAAGTATGGCGACGTCGAGACCCATCAATTCTTTCAAGACCCCTTGCGAGCAATGTCCCTTGCGGCCGCTGCCGCATTTCAGGGAGTTCAGCCGTGATGAGTTGGAGTTCGTCTCGAGCTTCAAGAGGGGTGAGCTTGCCGTCGATGCCGGCTCGACCATCCTCGTCGAGGGCGCACATAGCGCTCATCTCTTCACGGTGCTCGCCGGCTGGGGCTTCCGCTACAAGATGCTGGAGGACGGACGCCGCCAGATTCTGAATTATATTATGCCGGGCGACCTGATCGGCCTGCAGGGAACGATCGCCGGCGAGATGCAGCATTCCGTCGAAGCGCTTTCGCCCGTTTCCCTTTGTGTCTTCGAGCGTGACAGGCTGATGACGCTTTACAACAAGCACGCCTCGCTCGCCTTCGACATTACCTGGATCGCCGCGCGCGAGGAGCGCATCCTGGATGAGCATCTCTTGAGCATCGGCCGTCGCACGGCGCTGGAACGAGCAGCCTACCTGATCGCTTTCCTGTTTGAGCGCGGCCGGAAGCTGAATATCTTCAACGGCCGAAAATTCATCCCCATCACCCAGCAGCACATTGCCGACACGCTCGGTCTTTCCATCGTTCATACCAACAAAACCTTGAAAAAGCTCAGCGAACGTGGGTTGATCCGCTGGCAGGAGCGTGGCTGCGAGGTGCTGAACGGCGAGGAATTGATGGCGATCGCCGGCTGGGAAGGGCTCGGAGAGGGCAAACGCCCGTTCATCTAAGGCATGTCGCGCAAAGCAGCGGTTTGCGATAACGGCATGAGTTGGAAATATAGAGCTAAAGCGCGAGGAGCGTATCTGAAGGATTGCGACCCGCTTTAGAGCATTCCTCATTTCTCCCGGGTGACGGATATGCTCCGTCTTGTTTGGCGCAATTCCGGACGCCAACCACTGCGCAATTATACTGGAATTGCTCTCCAGCGCCGCGCGTCCTTTCGAGACGCCGCAAAGGACGCTGTAGCACTTTGAATGGCTGCACAAATATGCCGTAGCCAACCGGCCGGCTTATGTCTTTTTTAAATGCGCATTAGCAGCACGGAAAATAAAGTGAGCCGTCAACTTTCCTCCGATTTTGATTCTTATCGACCGGGCAGAAAAATGGTTTATTCAGAAAAGGTGGCGGAATTCACCGATAGCGTGGCATGCGGGGCACCGGAGGGCAATGATGTTGGCGAAACGGCCGGGGCGCTGCGACAGGCGCCCGACGGGGGGCATCGAATCATGAGCGCAATCCGTGTTCTGGTTCTTGAAGACAGTTTGATCATCGCGATGGAGGCGGAGGATATTCTGCGCCTGGCCGGCGTCGAGAGTATCGATATCGTCGGCAGTGTGGAACAGGCGAGGGCCGCCATTGCTGCGGAGACGTATGATTTCGCCCTTCTCGACGTCAATCTCGGCGAGGGCATGAGTTTCGGATTTGCCCGCCATCTTCTCGATATCGGCATCCCCTTCGGCTTCGTCAGTGGCTATTCCGATACCGGCGATTTCCCGCCCGACCTGCAACAGATACCGCTTCTGGTAAAGCCGTTCGACGAAACGGCGATGCGGGAATTCCTGCAGAGGCTTTTCCCGGCTGTAGCCTGACACGGTCCGTGACAGAATCCAGTCCTTGCTGACGGCGCCGCGCGTCTTTCAGACGTGCAAAGGACGCTGTAACGCCTTGAATTATGCAGTAGGATGGATTCGTCACCCGCAGGGACTTCTTTCGATGCAATGGCAGGACCAGGCGATCATTCTGGGCGTCAAGCGCCACGGCGAGACGAGCGTCATTGCCGAGGTGATGACGCGTGATCGCGGCCGCCATCTCGGCCTGGTGCGTTCCGGCCGCTCGCGCGCCATGCAGCCGGTGCTGCAGGCGGGCAATGCCGTGGAGGTCAACTGGCGTGCCCGGCTTGACGAACATCTCGGTGAATTCCGCGTCGAGCCGGTGACACTGCGCGCCGCCCGCCTGATGGAAACGGCGACCGCCGTCTACGGTGTCCAGGCGATGGGCGCGCTGCTGCGGCTGCTGCCGGAGCGTGACCCGCATCCACACCTCTTCGATGCGCTGGAGGTCATCCTCGATCACCTGCATAATCCGGCCGATGCCGGCGAACTCTTCGTGCGTTTCGAGCTTGCTGTGCTGAATGATCTCGGCTTCGGCCTCGATCTTGCCGAATGCGCTGCGACCGGCGCCCGTTCCGATCTCGTCTATGTCTCGCCGAAATCTGGCCGCGCCGTCAGCCGCACCGCGGGCGAGCCCTGGGCGGACAAAATGCTGCTCCTGCCGCCGTTCCTCAGCATCGAAGGCAATCATGCAGCCGACTTTGATAGTCTCTCGGCTGCATTCCGCCTGACAGGGTTCTTCCTGCATCGTCATGTCTACGAGCCGCGCGGCATCGAGGCGGCAGCTGCCCGCGACGGTTTCGTTCAGGCGGCGCTCAAGGCGCTTAATCCAGCCTTGCGGACGCTTTCCGGCCCGAACGGTATTTCCGCCTGACCTCGTTTTTTACGGGTGCAAAACATCCTCCGGATTTGGCGGTTTACCTGCTGATGAGCGCTTCCTATGTCTTCACAGGATTGCCAATCAAGGAGGACCCCATGCTGACCAAGACCGCATCACCGACGACGATCACGCTCTGGAACGGCCGCGAAATTCCGCGTCTCGGCATGGGATGCTGGGCGATCGGCGGCCCCTTCTTCGCCGGCGACACGCCGCTCGGCTGGGGCGATGTCGACGACGATGAATCCGTGGAGGCGATCGACCGTGCCACCGAACTCGGCATCCGCTTCTTCGACACGGCCTCGAACTACGGCGCCGGCCACTCGGAGGAAGTGCTCGGCCGGGCGATCGGTAATCGCGACGATGTCGTCATCGCTACCAAGTTCGGCTTCGCCACCGATCCGGCAAGCAAGCAGGCAACCGGCGCCTTTGCCGACGAGGCCTTCATCCGCCGTTCGGTCGAGACCTCGTTGCGCCGCCTCAAGCGCGATCGCCTCGATCTCCTGCAGTTCCACCTCAATGATTTTCCGATGGATCAATCGGATGCCGTCTTCGATACGCTGGAGGCGCTTCGCACCGAAGGCAAGATCGATGCGTTCGGCTGGAGTACCGATTTTCCGGATCGTGCCGCCCGTCATGTCGGCCGACAGGGCTATGTCTCGATCCAGCATACGATGAATGTTTTCGAACCGGTGCCGGAGATGATCTCGGTGATCGAGGGGAAGGGCCTGATCTCCATCAATCGTGGCCCACTGGCGATGGGGCTGCTGACCGGCAAGTTCACCGCCGACAAAGCGGTGGGCGCGGGGGATGTCCGCGGTGCTGCCCTCGATTGGATGGTCTATTTCAAGGATGGACGTATGGCCCCGGAATTCGCCGCGAGGCTCGATGCCGTCCGCGATCTCCTGACGTCAGGCAGCCGCACGCTGACGCAGGGCGCGCTTGCCTGGCTCTGGGCACGCTCGCCGCGCACCCTTCCCATTCCGGGCTTCCGCACCGTCGCTCAGGTGGAGGAAAATGCTGGCGCGCTGGAGAAGGGACCACTGCCAGCCGATGTCATGGCGGGGATCGATGCCGCGCTCGATCGCTTCTGAGGGTTTTAATGCATGTCGCCCAAAAAGCATGCTTTTGGGCGACATGCATAAGTCAAAGACTCAAAGCGCATCGGATGAATCCGGTTTGAAGCGATGCCCTTCAGGCTGCGGCTCGACGTTTGAGCGCCCAGCCTTCCGGCCGCTCTTCAACGATGTTGACGGTGTCACCGATCGTGACCTTGCCGTTGCCGCGCGGCGTGACGTTCCAGCCGAAAAGCGGGCCGGGCACGCGCCGGTCGGCGGACATGCGGATGCGGCCCATGGCCTGCATTGGGTTTGGTCCCTCGCGGGACCCGGTCAACTGGTCTTGAGTCGTCATGATGCAGCGGGAGCAGGGTTTGACGAGATCGAAGCGGATGCCGGCGATCTCGATCGCCGCCCAGCGGTCCTCCGGCCAGGCCTCGTCGGTATCGATGACGATGTTCGGACGGAAGCGTTCCATGCCGACACTGCCTTCGCCATGGGCGGCGAGATCGGCATTCAATGCCTTCAGCGAGCCCGTCGTCGTCACCAGGATCTGATAACCGTCGGTAAAGGTGACGGGCGTGGCTTCGCCGGCCCATTCAGCATTTGCCGTCCGCCGTGCCTGGCCGTCGAAGAAGACTAGGCGCACCTCGCGGCCAAGCCATTCGGAAAGCTGCCGGTTGCTCTCCGGATCGGCGACGGCGGCGCTGACGGCAGATTTCCACACGGTCACATCCATGCGGTTTTCGGGCTGAGGCGGTGTTACCGATATGTCCGTTTTCCCCTGCATCAGCAGCCGAAAGGCGGTCGCCTCCGGTCGTACCTCGATGCGTGCGAGGTCGGGCAACTCGCGCTGGGTGATGAAGTGCCCTTGGGCATCGGTGATCATCGCCCGCCGGTCGCCGGGAAGCCCATAGGCGTCAATGTCGGCGGCCGGCAGCGCAATGCCGCGGGCGCTCTTGAGCGGGTAGATGAAGAGGTCGCTGACACGCATCTTGTGCTCCTAGATTTCGTCCATGAAGGCCGAGAGGAAGTCGCGCAGGCTTTTATCACGCGCGGCGGCCAGCCTGCGGCCGGTCTCGGTCTGGAAACCTTCCGCCAGTTTGAACAGCTTCGTCTGGAAATGGTCAATGGCATAACGCTTATCATCAAGCGGGCGGTCCGCTGCCGCCGGGTCGAATGGATCGTAGAGCCCGGATCCCAGTCGCCCGGCGATATAGAAGCAGCGGGCGGCGCCGACCATGCCGATCGCGTCCAGCCGGTCGGCATCCTGCAGGATCTTCGCCTCCAGCGTTTGCGGTGCCACCCCGGCGGAGAAACTGTGTGCAGTGATTGCGTGGGCCGCGGCTTCGACATCCGCCTCGCTCCAGCCGAGTTCCGCCAGGATCGCCGATGCCTTCTGCGCCGCCAAAGCCGATGCTTTTGCCCGCAGCGGCGAATTCTTCTCGACGGCGACGCAGTCATGCAGCAGCACGGAAGCGGCAAGAACCCGCCCGTCGCCGCCTTCTCCCGCATGGATGCGCATGGCATTTCTGAAGACGCGCAGAATATGGGCAAGGTCGTGCGAGCCGTCGTCGCCATCGGCCGCATGCGCAATCAGCGCCGCCGCAAGCGTTTCGTATGGGGAGAAGGCTTCAGCCGCGAACATAGCGCCACCTGTCATGAGGAAGATCGTTTTCCGCCGATAGGGCATCGGCGCGGAATTGAATGCGGGCGGTAAAAGGATGCGACAACGAAGATCTCAGGAATCGCAGCCGATTTTGTAGCGACTTGCCATGCGAGTCGCAATCGAGGGGGATCTCAGTGCTTGGCTTCAGGAAGATAGGTCACGCCGCCGTTCTTCGGCGGCAGGGAGAGAAGGTGGGGCACGTCACGCGCCGGTCGCGGCGGACTGATGTGATAGCCCTGGATCTCGTCGCATTCCTCGCATTCGAGCAGCGCCAGCTGCGCGGCCGTCTCGACGCCCTCGACGGTGACGCGCATGCCGAGCGCATCGCCGAGCAGGATGATCGCGTGCATGATCGCATGCGCTTCCTTGTTGTCGACGATGTCGTTGACGAAGGACTTGTCGATCTTGATCTTGTCGAAGGGGAAGCTCGAGAGATAGCTCAGTGAGGAATAGCCGGTTCCGAAATCGTCCATCGAGATGCGGATGCCGCGCTCCTTCAGCGCATGCAGGATCGGCAGCACTTCGCTGAGATTTTCCATCAGCACGCTCTCGGTGATTTCGAGTTCAAGCCGCGACGGCGACAGCGCGGCGGCGGCAAGTGCCTCGCTGACATCTCGCGTCAGGTCGCTGCTGCTGAATTGGATTGCCGAAACGTTGACGGCGATCTTGATGCCCTCCGGCCATTGCGCTGCATCGTTGCAGGCCCGACGCAAAACCCAACGGCCGATATCGACGACGAGGCCGACCTCCTCTGCCAGCGGAATGAAATCCATCGGCGGAACGCGGCCTCGGACCGGATGGTTCCAGCGGATCAACGCTTCGAAGCCGCAGATACGTCGCTGCGAGAGGTCATAGAGCGGCTGATAATGCAGCTCGAATTCCTCTTTCTCAACGGCTGTTCGGAGGTCTGCCTCCAGCGCGTGTCGCAACTGCATCTGCGCTTCCATCTCACTGGCGAAGAAGCGCTCGCGTTTGCGCCCGTCCGCCTTGGCATGTGACAGCGCCACGCCGGCATTTTTCAGCAGGATATCGGTTTCCTCACCATCATCAGGGGCGATTGCGATGCCCATGGAGACGCTGAGCTCCAGCTGTTTCTCGCCGTGGAGGAATGGTTCGGAAAGCTCACGGCGGATCTGCTCTGCAAGCGCCGTCACGTTCCGCGGCTGCTGCTTGCCCGTCTGCAGGATGGCGAATTCGTCCGAGCCGAGGCGCGCCAGGGTGTTTTCCGAACCGGCCGAGGCTCGGATGCGCTCGGCGACCTGCTGCAGGATCTTGTCGCCGGCCGAAACGCCCATCGTGTTGTTGATCGATTTGAAACCGTCGAGATTGAGGTGAACGAGGGCAATCCGCTGATCTGGCCTGCGCTCTGCGAGCGTCGCATCGACCTGCTCGCGGAAATGGATGCGGTTCGGAAGGCCGGTCAGCGGGTCGTGGTGGGCGAGATAGGTGATGCGTTCGGCCGCCCTTCGATCCTCGGTAATGTCGGCGTGAATGGAAATGTTGCTGCCGTCGGAAAGGATGGTCACCATGCTCTGGATGATGCGGCCATCGTCCATCAACCATTCGCGCCGACGGAGGCTATTGCTTCTTGCGGTTGCGGAGGAATGTCGCCCGGTCCGCCGGCCGGGTTTGGTGCTGGCGCTCTCCGTGCCGCGCATTTTAGCCGTGAGATCGGCGATTGTCGCGCCGGCAATGACATCTTCGTCCGTCAGGTCGAAGAGCTGACGGAAGCGGATGTTGGAAAGCGTCAGCCGCTGGTCGGCGTCGAAGACGCTGAGACCGAGCGGCAGGTTGTTGAGAATGACTTCGAAGAGTTTTTTCTGTCCGTCGAACGCCTGGCTAAGGGCTGATATATTGCCTCTCAGCGCATGGTTTTCCCTCAGCAGCGTTTCCGCGCTTCTCTCGATTTCGTCATAGTCGCTTTCATGGACGCGATAGGTCGCGATCACAAGATCCATCAGGCGCTGCGCATCGATCGATCCGTCGGCGGTGACGGCCTCGGTGCATTGCCGCCAGAAGAGCGCTTCAGCTTTCATGTGCATACGTCTCGCGGGACGACAGCAGAGGAAAGCGTCCTCGTTTGATGAACGTGCCTCATTTCGCCGGACATGAAAGACCTTTCTAAAATGAATACAGAGATTGATTTTTTATACGCTGGACGCCTGCTGGTGATGCGTGATGTCCATTTTGTATGGGCCGGATTAATATTCGGTTGCAGTGCAGCAGCGGGGTCGATGCGTTAGACGTTTGTTTTATATGTGAAAAATAGCTGAAATACGCAGGAAAGCGGCCTTCTGACGCTGGCGGAGGCCTGCGTTCAGGCGTTCCGTTAACTTTTGTCAATCATCGTTAATGAGAAGTTAACAACTTATTGACGCACTGCGCAAATCAGTTTAACCACCGAGTCAACAGTGATTTTCCAACGTTCGTATTGCGTGCAAACACCACCGGCAGAAGGCGGTGAATGGAGGTTTGTATGACCAGCACCACATCCGTTTCAGACACCTCATACGCATATCTGGCGACGCTTTCGCGGCTCGATGCCAATGGCGATGGCGTACTCAGCCGCGGCGAACGTGCCGCCGATGAGAAGCCAGGCATCATCAAGGAACTCCTCGAAGACGATAAGGCCAGCGACACGCAGCCGAAATTTTCCGGCAGCCTGATTGCGCTGATGATGGACACCCGTGACGGCGGCAGTGCAAGCAGCATCGCCGTTCCCTATCCGCTGCAGCAGGCCGCGCCGACATCAGGCGATCAGTCCGACGATCTCTACCGCAAGACCTACGGTCAATTCGATTTCGACGCCGTCGCCTGAGCGGCGTCTCAAATCGAAAGATCTGCAAGCCGGCCGGTTGTCCGGCTTTTCTCGTTCGATATTCCTGCGCATAACCCGAAAATCAGAGTGATTTTCGGAAAGGATTAGGCGCCACGCAAAGTGCTGGAGCGTCCTTAGCGCGTCCTATCGGACGCGCGGCTCAGGAACACCTTCCGGTTTGACACGTTCAGAAGGACAACCGGACGCAAGGAGATCTCCATGAAAGCCATGAGCATTATCGCCACCTTGAGCCTGCTTGCGGTTGCATTGCCGGCAGGCGCTCAGGACAAGCAAACGGCGGTCGCCAATTTCGTCGGCAAGGACGGCAAGGAGGACGGTCGCGCGCAACTGACGGCTGCCGCCAATGGCGGCGTCCTGATCGAAGTCGAGATATCGGGATTGCCGGCGAACAAATGGGTGGCGTTCCATGTTCATGAGACCGGCCGCTGCGACGCCGCGACCCATCACGAATCAGCGGGCGGTCACTTCAACCCTGATAAGGCCGAGCATGGCATCCTTGCCGCCAAGGGACCGCACGCCGGCGATATGCCCAATCAATATGTCGGGCAGGACGGCAGGTTGCGGGCACAGATCTTCGACGGCATGGTCACGCTCGACGGCAAGACTGACGGCATTCGCGGCCGCGCATTGATGGTGCACGCCAATTCGGATGATTATCGCAGCCAGCCTTCGGGTGATGCCGGGGAAAGACTCTCCTGCGGCGTCATCCAATAGGCTACGGCGCAATTCTTAGATCGGCATCGATTTAGGGACAAAATTAACAATTCAAACTGCACAGCGCCACGGGTCTTAAAAAGATCGGTGGCGCTGCAATGTCTTACTGCCGCGTCGGCGTCGGTTTTTCGGCCGTCGCCTTGCCGTTGGACTTTTTTGCCGGCGCGGCATCTGAAGCATCCGGCACGGCGTCAGGATTGTCATCGAAGGCGAGTTTCACGCGTTTCACCATGTCACGGCTGACCAGCCACCAGTCACCTGTCTTTGCCCAGTAGCGCAGCGCGACGGAGATCGTGCCATCACCGAGGCTGTCGATGAAGACGCTGGGTGCCGGTGACGTCAGCACCCTGGAGTCGGCTTTAGCAAGGTTCATCAGCGTCTCCATTGCCAGATCGATGTCATCCTCATAGGCGACGCTGATTTTCAGCTCGTTCCGCCGGGTGGGCTCGCGGGTGAAATTGGTAATGGGCGTGTTCCAGAGCGTCGAATTCGGCGCCAACCGGTAGAGCCCGTCGCCGGTTTTGAGCTCGGTTGCAAACAATCCGATTTCGCGCACCGTGCCGGCCACGCTGCTGGTCTCGATATATTCACCGACGCGGAAAGGCCTGAGGATCAGCAGCATAATGCCGGCGGCGATATTCTGCAGCGTCCCTTGCAGCGCTAGTCCGATCGCCAGGCCCGCTGCGCCGAGGGTTGCTATGATCGAGGCGGTCTGGACGCCGAATTGACCGAGGACGGTGATGAACACCAGGATGAGCAGCGCATAGCGCAGCACATTGGTGAAGAAACGCGCCAGCGTCTCGTCGATGCCATGAACGCGCGACAGGCCTTCATAGGCCCAGCGGCTGGTAAAGCCGGCCAGCGCCCAGCCAAGAACGAGCAGGATCACCGCCCCGAGGACGGAGAACGAATATTGCACCGCAAGCGCGCTTGCCTGGCTGAGTGCCGTTTGCGTGGCGAGGAGGACATCGGCTGCCTGTTGTTCCATGATCTGGCCCTGTAGATTGTGCGTGGTCGGGGGCTAGATGGAGCGGCTGGCGGCAGCGTCAACCGCCAACGGCGTCCCGGATCGCAAGCACGAAGGGCGCATTGCCGTCGGCATCCGCACCACGTCCGATTGCCCGTACCGCCGCGACCAGCCGGCCGCTGCGGCCGAGCAGCGCGTCACCGATCTCGATCAGCCGGGCGTTGGGCGTCGCGAAAGGTGAGGCGGCTCGGAGTCGGCGAGCAAGCGTTTCATCGCTCTGATCCGGTGCCAGCGACAGCGCGGCGATGAGGGCTGCGGCCGGCGAGCGCGACACGCCCATCCAGCAATGGATGAGCAGCGGCGTCTCCTGCCGCCACGATGCGGCAAAGTCGATAATCTCGCGGACATGCGTCTCGTCAGGCGCCACGAGATCGCCGGTGCCCTTGAAGACGATATCGTTCATACCAAGTGTCAGATGACGTTCGACCGCAATCACGCCCGGCCGGTGAAAGGCCTGATTCTTGGCGATCAGGCTGATCATGTCGCGCGCCTTGTGACGCACCGCCATTTCCGCGATGCGCGACAGCGGCGAGACGACGATGAAGGTCACGAGACCATCCCCCGCTCGGCCTCGATCGCCGCGAAGCGCGCGCAGAACAATCGCTGCGCTTCGAGCGCAGGCAGGGGCTCGATCATCAGCATGTCCTTGCTGATGCCGCGCGGCTGCCCGAAGAATTTCTGCGCCTCGGCGGGTGTGAAACCGGCAAGCACGGTCGCCTCGAAATAGGCGGCGATCGTGTCGGCCTTCTTGATCCGGTCCTTGAGGTCGCGCGAGGGATGCGGCGGCAGGCCGAAACGCAAGTGCACGGCCGCCTCCAGCCGCTTTTCCACCGTCTTGTAGCCGCCGCCGACCACCGATTTGAACGGCGAGATCATGTCGCCGATCACATATTCAGGTGCGTCGTGCAGCAGCGCCATCAGGCACTCCTGCGGCCGCGCATCGTTGAAGCGGCGGAAGATATCCTCGACGACGAGACTGTGTTGCGCCACCGAAAAAGCATGATCGCCGGAGGTCTGGCCGTTCCACCGGGCAACCCGCGCAAGCCCATGGGCGATGTCGATGAGTTCGACATCGAGCGGCGAGGGGTCGAGCAGGTCGAGCCTGCGCCCGGACAGCATGCGTTGCCAGGCACGCGGAGCTTTCGTCGTTGTCACGCGCTGGCCTCGTCGCCGCTTGTGGGAAAGACAAGGCCGGACCATGCCGGCAGGACGAGGGAAACGGGCGTTTCGCCGGCGAGCAGCGGCGTACCTGCCGCCATCGCGGCGCCGGCGCGGTCGATGCGCACGATCGCAAGGCCGCTGCCGCCCTCGACAGAACCGAGCGCTCCCACGGGCTTGCCGCCGGCGGTGATCTCCGTCCCGGTCTCCGGCAAGGTTGTCGCGGCGGACACCGTGACGACGCGCCGGCGGGCGGTGCCGCGGTGCTGCATGCGCGAGACGACCTCCTGCCCGACATAGCAGCCTTTCCTGAAGGAGAGGCCGCCGTTGAAATCCATCAGCACGTCATGCGGGAAGGCGTCCTGCAGGGCGAAGTCCGATCCTGATGTGACGATGCCGTGGCTGATGCGCAGTGCGTCGTAGAGCGCTTCGTTGCCATCGCCATGTTTGCCGGGCCGGCGGATCAGCGTGACGCCCGCCTTGGCGAAGCGGCTGTCTCGGACGCCCTGGCTGTCTCGGACGCCCTGGCTGTCCCGGACGCCCTGGCTGCCCTCGGCATCCTCGCTCCAGGAAACGGTGACGCCCTCTTCAGTGCTTGTCGCCAGTGTGACGGCGGCGCGCAGCTTGTACATTGTCAGCCGCTTCAGCAGGCCGTCGCGCTGGCCGGCATCGGTTTCGATCATGTAGCCGTCGCCGTCCTGCCAGATCATGAAGTCGAACAGGATCTTGCCCTGCGGGGTCAAGAGTGCCCCGGGCCGTGCCTCGTCGGCGCCGAGCGAGGTGATATCGGTTGTGATCAGGTTCTGCAGGAAGGATTGGGCTTCCGCGCCGCTGACAAGGAGCAATGAGCGGTCATTCAGGAATACGGCTGGCATGGCGGAACCTGTCGCGTTGGTCATCGCTCAGAGGTATGTCTTCATGAGGTGGATCGCAAGCGCCATGCGTAACGTGAAAAGCGCAGGCGAGACGGGCATCAATCGCCTGCTGTGAAGAATTTCCATTTGCCTTGAGGCGTAATGCCGAGGCGGTAGAAATTATATCCGCCGAACTCCTGCATGTCGGAGAGATCGCCGGCAGTGACGATGCGCAGGAGCTCGACGCGCTCCGGCGGCGTCAGCGACTTTAGGTCCTTCTCGGCAAAATAGGGCCAGACATACATGTCGTCTGCTGTGCCCTGGCCGACATGCACGAAGCCGGTCGAGACGATATCGAGCATGATGGCAAGGATCTCGTCGCCATCAGGATCGCCCGACAGATCCTTCAGCGCGCCGATCGGATCGTCCGTCGGTTCACCCACCGTCACCTGTGTCTGGTCGGTGCCGGTGCCCATCAGTGGCCGCAGCCGTTCGAGATCGCCGGAGGCGGCCGCTTCGACGATCTGCTCGCGCATCTTGCGAACCGGCTCTGGCACCTTGCTGATGTCGTAGATCACCTCGGTGGGCTTGGAATTATCCTGGGTGCCGGGCGTCTTGTCGACACCCTGATTGTTCTGGCTGTTGACCAACGGATCGGCCATGGGAACGCCGGGAGTGGTCTGCGGCTGGCTCTGTCCTTGAGCGCTTCCCTGTGCGGGCGGCGTCTCGTTGGCCGCCTGGCCGGGGATGTTGTGCAGTTCGGAAAGCGCGTAGGCGGCCGGTGCAAGGAAAACATTGCCGGCGGCGAGGCTGAACGCAAGCAGCACCGGCGCGAGCGAAATTCGCGAAACTTTCTCTTTACCGGTGTGCATCAAACTCTCTGATAACAATTATTGCAGGGTGCGGTTCGCGGAGAATTCGCCGGCAAGCATGCGCTCACGCAGCGAATCCAGCAGGGCTTCGGCGCTCTTTTCCCCATGCAATCTGATCGTCTCGCGCAGCGCATGTGCAATGGCGGCATCAGCGATGATTTCAGGCTCGATCCCGTCGGCCATGCCGTCGGCCCAAGCCTCGTTCTGGTACTCCAGAGCTGCCTGCATCTTTTCGTGGACGATCATGTCGTCGATGTCGTTGAGGCTTGCTTCCATTGTTTTTTCCTCAGCACTTCTCATGTCTTACTGCACCGTTAACAACACTAACAGCCTTTTCCCAAAACGACACGTCCGCATGCGAAAACAGGTTAATTAAACGTCAATTTCCAAAGCGCGAGGTAATTTCTGTGGCAAGTGTTGCACCTTCGTTACGGTAGCGCTCTTCTGCCACGATGGCCGCCGGGGTGCAATCCGTATAGACCGAGGCGAAGGCGCGATAGCCGCGATTGAAGGCCGCTGTGAGCTTTTCCTTGCGCTGCTGCTCGTTACCGGTCTCCGAATCGAGCAGCTGCTGCATGCCGTTTCGCCACTCATCGCCGCCAGGCGCCTTGCAGAGCGTTCTGAGATAATGCACCGAACCCAGCACCTCGGCGAACCGCACCAGCTTGTCGTCATAGGGCACGTTCACGATCGGCGGTGCAATCTGCTCCTCCTGTGGAGGCGGCGTATTCTTGCCCTGCGCCATCGTGGGGCCGGCGAGGACGAGCAGGGATAGAAAAACACGTCGAACGGGAATCATGCTCGTAGTTGATACGCTGAGCATGACGGCAACAAGGCGTGCTTGAAAGTTTCCACGTCTATTCGCCGCCCGCCAGCCGCTCAGCGCATTCAAGTACGCTCTGTGGCACGGGCAGCCGCCGGATTTCCTCCACCGTGTACCAACCGAGGGCGGCTGCATCGTCGGCGGCTTCCGCCACCGCGTCCCGATCCGCGTCGACGCGGAAGACCGACAGCAGGAAATGGCTGTTGACGCTGCCGTCGGCCGCATGCGTCTTCAGGTCGTAGGTCGAAAATAACCGCGGATTCCGTGCCGAAATGCCGGTCTCTTCATGGAATTCGCGCAGTGCCGTTTGCTCCGGCGTTTCGCCGGGCTCGGCGCGCCCGCCGGGAAAGGCGTACATGTCGGCGGAAGGCGGGTTGCGGCGCAACACCAGAAGGAATCGTCCGTCGCGTTCGAGGATGGCGGCGGAGCCGGGTTTGGCGGTGGAGGTCATCGGGACTGCTCTTGCTGTGATCGCCTATCCTATCCGATGAACCGACATTTGCATGCCGGCGCTGCTTGGCTTCCACACTTTTCGCAGGGATAGTTGCCAATGCATGTCGCTCAAAAGTGTGCAGCGGCTTTGAGATAGCGACATGCATGAAGCAAAAAGCCGAAGGATTCGAAAGGGCTTCCGTGACCTACATCATCTATGCCTTTGCCGCGGTCTTCGAGATCGCCGGCTGCTTTGCTTTCTGGGCATGGCTGAAGCTCGAAAAGTCCATCTGGTGGCTGGCGCCGGGCATGGTCTCTCTGGTGCTTTTCGCCTGGCTTCTGACGCTGGTGCCGAGCGAGGTCGCCGGCCGTACCTTCGCGGCCTATGGCGGCATTTATATCCTCGCCTCGCTGCTTTGGCTGTGGCTGGTCGAAGCCCGCGTGCCTGATCGTTACGATATCGGTGGTGCGCTGATCTGCCTTGCCGGCGCCAGCCTCATCCTCTTCGCGCCGAGAGGCTGAGGTGTCTTGACCGAACACCAGCCGGGTGCAAAGACAAGCCGATGTGTGGACGTTTCGCCCTGACAATCTCCAGCGCCGACCTGCGCGACGTCTACTCCGGTCTCGATCTCGACGACTTTCCGGCGCGTTACAACATCGCGCCGACGCAACCGATCCTCGTCGTCATATCAGGCGAGGGCAGGGAGCAGGGCAGCAACTTGGCCGACCGGCGCGCCGTGCTCGTGCGCTGGGGCCTCACGCCGGGTTGGGTCAAGGACCCGAAGGATTTCCCGCTGCTGATCAACGCGCGCTCCGAAACCGCGATCGGCAAAGCCTCTTTCCGCGCAGCCATGCGTCATCGTCGCGTGCTCATTCCGGCCTCCGGTTTTTATGAATGGCATCGCCCGTCCAAGGAAAGCGGCGAGCGGCCACAGCCCTACTGGATCAGGCCGCGCCAGGGTGGGGTCATCGCCTTTGCCGGGTTGATGGAGACATGGTCGTCGGCCGACGGCTCCGAGGTCGATACCGGCGCGATCCTGACGACAGCAGCCAATTCAGCCATATCAGCGATCCACGACCGCATGCCTGTCGTCATCAGACCTGAGGATTTCTCCCGCTGGCTCGATTGCAAGACCCAGGAACCGCGCGAGGTGGCCGACCTGCTGCAGCCCGTTCAGGATGATTTCTTCGAGGCCGTCCCGGTCTCCGACAAGGTCAACAAGGTCGCCAATATGGGTCCCGACCTGCAGGAGCCGGTCGTCATCGAAAAGCCGCTGAGGGCGCCCGAGAAGCAAAGGCCTGACGACGGCCAGCTCAGCTTCTTCTGAACACTATCGGCCGCACCTGCGGGCCCGTCGGTGACCGATCGGCGTCGACGTCTCAGATAGGCGGCGGCGATGCGTCGCTTCGTCCATCAGGTTTTTCGGGTTGTGCTTATGTCGCCAGAGCGTTGTCGGGAGATTTCCGGCGATCGCCTCGTCATTCACTTCGTCAGCGGTGCCTAACGCATGTAACCCGAAAGCACGCATGTTTCCGATTTGAAGCTTTCCGCCTCAAGCGGATTTTTTGACGCCGGTCGGCTTATGCTTGGCCATCAGCGATGCTGCGGCAACAGCCTTCAGGCCGACGGGGCGATAGTTGGCGGCGAGGTCTGGCTTGGCCACCTGCTGTTCGCCGGTACTGCTCTTCTTCGAAGTCACGATACTCTCCTTGCGTGGTTCTTCCCTGGGCATTTTATAGTTTGATGTTTCGTCACGAATAGCGACAAAACGGGGGCGTCGCTTATCAGGATTTGTAAACGCCCACCATAATTCGCGAGGCTTAACTGAAGCCTACGTTGGTTAATACTTACTGAAGAGAGCAGTTCCAATAAAAGTCCGAAAGCGGTTTTCGGGGAAAAGCGCGGAACGGTTCTCACCCGGATAAAGCGCATGCTTTTCCCGGGGATCCGTCAGAACGAAGGGAGAGAAGCATTTCCGTCATTCGAAGAAATCCGGAAATGCTCGGAGGTCAGATGTGCCGGCCGATATCGTCGTCGCCGATGCCCGGCTCCTCGATCGTCAGCGTCCCGTATTTCCGCCGCCATTTCCGGGCGCCGAAGGGAAGCGATACGAGGTAGGCGGCAACGGTGAAGACCATCACTTCCCAGGTGTAGCTCATCAGCAGAGCCACATAGAGCACGACGCCGAGCATCATCGGCAGCACGAGATCGCGCCGCAGGCGGTTGCCTTCCGATTTGCCCGACCAGACCGGCAGCCGGCTGATCAGCAGGAAGGCGATGAGCACGGTGTAGATCGACGAGAGATAGGCAAAGGTGCGGTCCGTCGCCAGCCCGAGGAAGCCGAGATAGACCGGCAGCAGCACCAGCATGGCGCCGGCCGGCGCCGGCACGCCGACGAAATATTCCGATTGCCAGCTCGCCTTGTTTTCGCGTTCGGCCATGACGTTGAAGCGAGCAAGGCGAAGCCCGGCGGCGATCGCATAGATCAGGGCGGCAATCCAGCCGAGCGAGCGTGCCTGGTCGAGCGCGAAGACATAGACGACGAGGGCGGGCGCGACGCCGAAATTGACGATGTCGGCAAGCGAATCCATCTGCGCGCCGAACTTCGAAGTCGCCTTCATCAGCCGCGCTACGCGTCCGTCGATGCCATCGAGGAAGGCAGCGAGCAGCACCATGGAGACGGCGAGCTCATAACGATTCTCGAAAGCCAGCCGGATGCCGGTCAGTCCGGCGCAGATCGCCAGAATGGTGATGAGGTTCGGAAAGACGAGCCGGAGCGGGATTTCGCGCAGACGCGGGCCGCGGGCGGAATCATCCGGTCCATTGGGCTCGAAAGGCGGAAAAGGCGTTTCCATATCGCGTTCCAATCGTTCCTAAAGCAATTCCAGCAAAACTGCGCAGCGGTCGCTTCCGAGGAAACTGAACCGCTTTAGCTGCGGCGGCTGATGACGGGACCCTTGGCGGAGGCGAATTCGGCGATGACAGTTTCTCCCGCAACCGCCGTCTGGCCGAGCGAGACGCGTGGCGCGGCACCGGCGGGCAGGAACACATCGAGCCGCGAGCCGAAACGGATCAGCCCGAAGCGCTCGCCGGCATCCACCGGCTCGTTGGGGTTCGCCCAGCAGAGGATGCGTCGCGCCACGAGGCCGGCGATCTGCACGACGCCGATCTGGCCGTGGCGGGTTTCGATCACCAGTCCATTGCGCTCATTGTCCTCGCTCGCCTTGTCGAGCTCGGCGTTGACGAAGCTGCCGGAGCGGTAGTTGATGCTGACGATGCGCCCGCGCATCGGCGCCCGGTTCACATGGCAATTGAAGACGTTCATGAAGACCGAGATGCGCAGCATCGGCTCGGAGCCGAGGTTGAGCTCTGCCGGAGGGGTCACCATTTGGATCGCCGAGACCTTGCCGTCGGCGGGAGAGATCACCAGGTCGTCGTCCTGCGGGGTCACGCGCTCGGGATCACGGAAGAAATAGGCACACCAGAGCGTGAAGATCATGCCGATCCAGAAGAGCGGCTTGAAGATCCAGCCCAAGACCAGCGACGCGACGAAGAAGGCGGCAACGAAGGGATAACCCTCCTTGTGCACGGGAACGATCGTGTTGCGAACCGTGTTGAACAGGCTCATGGCTGCCGGTCTCCTTGCGTTTTCATTTTTGCTGGTTAGCGAAAAACCGTCTCCGGGGCAATGCTGCGGCCTCGGCCCTGGTTCCCATGCCGGGGTTCTGAACAACAAAAGCCGGCCGGCGTCAGTCTCCCGGCTCAGCTTGCCGGAGCAAGCCGCGTTATCACGCCGAGGTCGTCGCTTTCGCGCACCTGCTTCAGATGTTCCTCCGCCTGTGTCGCTTCGCGCTGGCGGTTCCACATCGAGGCATAAAGGCCGTTTCTTTCGAGGAGGGCGGCATGTGTTCCGCGCTCGGCGATCTCGCCGCTTTTGAGCACGATGATTTCATCGGCGCCGATCACCGTCGAAAGCCGGTGGGCGATAACCAGCGTCGTGCGGTTCTTCGAAACCAGGTCGAGTGCTTCCTGGATTTCCCGTTCCGTCGTCGTGTCGAGCGCCGACGTCGCCTCGTCGAGGATCAGGATCGGCGGTGCCTTGAGGATGGTGCGGGCGATCGCCACCCGCTGCTTCTCTCCGCCCGAAAGCTTCAGCCCGCGCTCGCCGACCTTGGTTTGGAACCCCTCGGGCAGCATTTCGATGAAATGCGCGATCTGCGCCACCTCTGCGGCTGCAAAGACCTCGCCGTCGCTGGCCGATGTGCGGCCGTAGCGAATGTTGTAGGCGACCGTGTCGTTGAAGAGCACCGTATCCTGCGGCACCATGCCGATCGCCGTACGCAGGCTCTTCTGCGTCACCGTGCGGATATCCTGGCCGTCGACGGTGATCGCGCCGCTCTGGATATCGTAAAAACGATAGAGCAGGCGCGACAGCGTCGATTTGCCGGCACCCGACGGGCCGACGACGGCGACCGTCTTGCCGGCCGGCACCTCGAAGGAAATGCCCTTCAGGATCGGACGGGCAGCGTCGTAGGCGAAGTGCACGTCCTTGAAGGAGATCGCGCCCTGGCCGATCCGAAGCTCCGTCGCATCGGACGCGTCATGGACCTCGGCCTTCACCTCAAGCAGGTCGAACATCTGCTCGATGTCGGTCAGCCCCTGGCGGATTTCGCGGTAGACGAAGCCGATGAAGTTGAGCGGCACGGAAAGCTGCAGCAGCATCGAATTGACGAAGACGAAATCGCCGACTGTCTGCTCGCCGCGCCGCACCGCCATCGCCGACAGCACCAGCATGATCGTCGTGCCGATGCCGAAGATGACGCCCTGTCCGAAGTTCAGCCAGCCGAGCGAGGTCCAGACATCGGTCGCGGCCTTCTCGTAGCGTTCCATCGATTTGTCGAAACGCTTGGCCTCCATCTCCTCATTGCCGAAATACTTGACGGTCTCGAAATTGAGGAGGGAGTCGATCGCCTTGGTGTTGGCGTCGGTATCGCTGTCGTTCATCGACCGGCGGATGGCGATGCGCCAGTCGGAGGCGCGGATCGTGAACCAGATATAGGCCCAGACTGTAAAGGCGGTAACGGCGAGATAGGAGAAGCCGTAGCCCCACCAGAAGATCACTGCCGTCAGCAGGAATTCGATGACCGTCGGGACCGAATTGAGGATCGTGAAGCGCACGATCGTCTCGATGCCCTTGGTGCCGCGCTCGATGATGCGCGAAAGCCCGCCAGTCTTGCGCTCCAGATGGAAGCGCAGCGACAGCTCGTGCATATGCACGAAGGTCCTGTAGGCGAGCTGGCGCACGGCATGTTGTCCGACGCTGGCAAAGAGCGCGTCGCGCAGCTGGTTGAGGCCAAGCTGGATCAGCCGGGTGATGTTATAGGCGATCACCAGCGCGATGGCGCCGGCCAGCAGCGGCGGCACAGAGCCGGCAAGATCCATCCTGCCGTTCAGCGCATCGGTCGACCACTTGAAGAAATAGGGAACGAGCAGCAGGACGAACTTGGAGATCAGCAGAAAGACCGAGGCCCAGACGACGCGCATCTTGAGGTCGGGCCGGCCGGCCGGCCACATATAGGGCCAGAGGTTGAGAAGCGTCTGCAGCAGGTTGGATTCCGAGACTGTCTTGCCGTTTGCCATGCTTGTCTCCAGCCCGGATGGGCTTGCCGCGACTACGGCGCTTCGATGCCGGCAAAAGCACGGAACCGGGATGTGCCTAAAAGCGCTTCCCATAGCCCGCAGCCGCCACCGCCAGATAGGGTGCCAGGCGGACGAATACAACAATTGCAGGGCTGAGGAAAAGACAGGCCGGGCGACGACAGCGCCGCGCATCTTTTCAGACGCGCAAAGGACGCTGTAGCACTTTGAACTGCAGTATGTTGCCCGGCCTCGTCATGATGTCTGCTGCTTAGAGGTGCTGGCCGGAAAGGCGCTTGCGGTGCAGCTCTTCGGCATTCGGCAACACATCCTTCGGCAGGCCGAAGATCTGACCGGGGCGAATGCGATCGGGATTGATGATCTTGTCCTCGTTGGCGATGTAGATCGTCGTGTAACGAACACCGAGGCCATAGGTGCGGCGCGAGATCTGCCACAGCGTGTCGCCGCGGCGAATGATGACCGCCGCGTTGTTCGCCGTCAGCGGCGCCTGTTCGATCGTCTTCGGCTGGCTGCTTCCGACATCGTTTGCAGATGGCGCTGCCGGCAGGGGTGCAGCGGTGAGTTCGGCGATCATCCCGCCCAGTCTTTCGAGCGCGGCGCCGACGGACTTTGCATCCTTAGGCAGGCCCTGCAGCAGCTTCAGCGCATTGCCGGCGATCTGCGAGGACGAGCCGGACGCTTGCTTGAAGCTGTCAGACGCATCGGCGGCCGGGCGGAAGTCGGCGACGGAGCGCAGCGCGAATTCCGTTGCCGAGCGCGCCGCCGCAAGCTGTTCGGCCCCCGGCAACTTGCCCTCGGTAAACAGTCCCTTCAGCAGGCCGTAGGCCTTGCCGGCCTCGGCTTTGAGTTTGCCAAGCTCGCCTTCGTCGAGCGGCACCATCGAGGAAGCGCCGTTCGCGTCGGCGGGGACCGATTGCGCGGCGACCCTTATCTGATCGCCGGCCGGGCGATTGAAGTTCACCGCCGCACGCACGATCACCTTGCCTGTGGGATCGACGACATCGACGCGGATCTTGTGGTCGCCGACCGAGAGCGACACCACACCGTCGATGACGAAATGCCCGTCGGAGCCGGCGGTATCCTGGCCGACGAGGCTGTCGTCGGCATAACCGATGACCTTGGCATTGGAACGAGTCGTGCCGGCGATGAAGATCTTGTTGCCCTCGATTTCGACGGCATTGACAATCACATCGGGCACATTGGTCTTATCCGGTGCCGTAGCTGCGCCATTGGAGGAGGTGTCGGTGAGGTTCGGCGTCTGCAACGCCAGCTCGCCGGTTGGTGCAGGTGTTGCAGCAGGCGCAGCCGAGCTTTCGCCCGTTGCCGGCTTGTCCGCAGGCGGCGCCATCGGATTGGAGGCATCGGCAACTTCGGTTCCGGCCTTTGGCGCGGCAATGATGCGGCTCGCCGCACCGGGTTTGGAGACCATGGCGAGCAGATTGGCGCCATTGCCGTCCTTCGGCACGGAAATGGTCGCGACTTCTTCGGAAAGCATGCTCTTGCCGTCCTTGCCCGTGAACTTGAGCACGAGCTGGTGGTCGCCCGCCGGAAGCGGATCGTCGAGGACCGCGGCGAAATCACCGCTCGCATCGACATTGGCCGTCGTCACCACCTTTTCGCCGTCGAGCACCTCGAGCTTGCCGTTCGGTTCGGCGGAGCCGGCAATCACCGTCGAGCCGTCGGGCTCAACGCGCAAGACGTCGAAGGCCGGAAGCTTCGGGCCGGTATTCTCCGCTGCCGTGTTCGCCGCAGGGGCAGGCTCCGGCGCACCGGTCAGCGCAGTTTCGGCCTTGGCGATCGCCGTAAGCGCATCGGCGATATTCTCGGGCAGCGACTGGACGATGGCGAGCGCTTTCGCGCCGCCGTCCTTGGCTTTGGCGGCAAGGGTCTGGGTCGCGGGATCGAGGCCCTCGGGAATTGTGAAATCGGCAAGTGCGGTCAGTGCGCTGACGGCCTTGGTCTTGGCGGCGGTGAAGACATCGATGGCGGGGCCTTTGCCGTCGGCAAACAGCGCCTTGACCTCGCTGAGCGACACGCCGGCATCGGCCGAAAGGCGACCCACCTGGTCGGCGACCGCAGCCGAGTCGGCAACGGCGGAGCGCGATGTCTTTGCGGCCTCGTTAACCGTGTTCTTGAGCTCCGTGCTCGCCTGGTTGATGGCGTCGCCGACCTTGGTTGCATCGCCGCCGATGCGCGGCATGACGAAAAATACCATCAGTAGGATTGCGATTACGAGCACTGCAAGGGCCAGCAAGCCGGCACGGTTCTTCATCATTATGTCTCCCAGAGCGGCAATTTGCCGTAGTAACCGAAATTGCTAGCGATTCCCGTTGCTTTTCACAAGCATTCAAAGCAATGAGGCAAGCTAGGCACGCTGCTTTTCAGTCAATTTTCTTGACTGCATTGAAATGGAATAGTTGTTTGCCTCTATGACCGAACAATCTGTATCGATTCGATCCATCTGCGTTTACTGCGGCTCAAGGCCGGGACGCGATCCTTCCCACATGGCGGCCGGGCGTGCTCTCGGAAGAGAGATCGCCGAATACGGCCTGCGCCTCGTCTATGGCGGGGGTACCAAAGGCATCATGGGCGCGGTTGCAAGCGGCGTGCTTTCAGGCGGCGGTCAGGTCACGGGCATCATTCCCGAATTCCTGATCGATATGGAAGCGACTCGCCATTCGCTTGGTCAACTCAACGAACTCATTGTAACCCCTGACATGCATGCGCGCAAACACACCATGTTCGAGCGCTCCGATGCCTTCGTCGCGCTGCCCGGCGGCATCGGTACGCTGGAGGAGATCGTCGAGATCATGACCTGGGCGCAGCTCGGCCGCCACGAGAAGCCGATGGTCTTTGCCAACGTCAACGGTTTCTGGGATCCGATGATGGAGCTGATGCGCCATATGACCGAAGAAGGCTTCCTGCACACCGCCCATCGGGTGCAGCCGCTCGTCGTCGACGAGATCTCCGGCATCATTCCGGCGATCATGGCCCAGGCAGCCCAACTCGCTGCCGATCGTAACGGCGAGGACGAGGTGATTTCGAAGATGTAGGCGCGCGCGCCTTTGGAGCGGTTCGGCTGTCGCGCAAGCGCAGAACCGCTCCAAGCTTTTGTTTTACGCAATCCCGGACGCAGAACCGCTGCGCATTTTTGCTGGAAAGGCTCTAGCGCCCGCGACTTCCCTTCAGCATCGACCAGCTATAGAGGAACAGCCCCGCCCAGATCAGCGGGAAGGCGATCATGCGCGCCGTACCGAGCGGCTCGTGGAAGACGAAGACGGCGATCAGGAAGATCATCGTCGGCGCGATATACTGCATGATACCGATCGTCGAGAGTTTCAACAGCTTGGCGCCGTTCGCATAAATCATCAGCGGCACGGCGGTGATGACGCCGCAGCCGAGCAGCAGGGTCGTGTCGGCAAGACCGGTGCGATAGAGGTGGCCCTGGCCGCTGCCGAATTCCAGATAGAGGATATAGAGGAGGGCCGGCCCGCTGAGGATCAACACTTCGAGGAAGAAGCCCTGGTTCGGCCCGAGTGGCAGCGTCTTGCGCAACAGGGCGTAGAAACCCCAGCTGATCGCCAGCGTCAGCGCCACCCACGGGATGCCGCCGCTGTCCAGCGCGAGAATGCCGACGGCAAGCGCCGCAAGCGCGATCGCCGCGATCTGCAGCGGCTGCAGCCTTTCCTTGAGCAATACCGCGCCGAGGAAGATGCTGAACAGCGGATTGATGAAATAGCCGAGTGCTGCATCGAGCGAATGGCCGGCGCCGATCGCCCAGACATAGGTACCCCAGTTGACGGTAATCAGCGACGCCGTCAGCGCCGCCATCGCCAGCATGCGCGGCGAGCTGAGTGCTGCGCGGATATCCCCAGTGCGCCCGAGCACGATCAGCACGATGCCCGCCAGCGGTAGCGACCAGACGATCCGATGCGCGATCACCTCGGCCGGCGAGATATGCGCCACCGCCTTCATGTAGATCGGCAGGAAGCCCCAAAGCAGATAGGCCGTCAGCGCGAAGGCGAACCCGCGCGGACTGTCTTCGTTCTTGGCCAACGGAACGGATGCATCGGTTGACATCGGTGTTTCCATCTTTGTTCTTCTTCTGATCCGGCCTAGCTTAAGCGCCGTGAATAGGCCAATTCATTTCGTTGAATGAAGGGTGAGAGGATTTGAAGCGGGAGACGAAGTGATGGACGAAGATATCCGACGCCCTTGGTTGGAAGACGAAGCCTGAGGGAAGCGAATGGCATTCGGGCGAGGGCTGGGGTCTCGTCGCCGAGCCGGCGGAATAGGTTTATTCCGCCGCGACCTTGCCCGCCAGCTGCCGGTTCTTCATCAGCTTGTAGATGACGGAATCCATCAACGCCTGGAAGGAGGCGTCGATGATGTTCTCCGAGACGCCGACCGTCCACCAGCGCACACCATCGCTGTCGGTGGATTCGATCAGCACGCGGGTGATCGCCTCCGTGCCGCCATTGAGGATACGCACCTTGAAATCGGCGAGCACCAGATCGTCGATCTCGTGCTGGTACTTGCCGAAATCCTTCCGTAGCGCGAGGTCGAGCGCGTTTACCGGGCCTTCGGCATCGGCAACCGACATCAGCGTCTGGCCGTCTATGGTGATCTTGACCACCGCCTCCGAGACGATCTTCACGCGGCCGAGACTGTCGAAGCGGCGCTCGATCATCACGCGGAAGCCTTCGATGGTGAAGAATTCCGGGATCGTGCCGAGCGTGCGGCGCGCCAGCAGTTCGAAGCTCGCATCCGCGCCCTCATAGGCATAGCCGATGGATTCGCGTTCCTTGACGATGGAGATCAGCAGGTCGAGCTTCGGATCGTCCTTGGCGACCGCGATGCCGCGCCGTTTCAGCGCATTGATGAAGTTCGCCTTGCCGCCCTGGTCGGAGACCATGACCTTGCGGAAGTTGCCGACGGTTTCCGGCGGCACGTGTTCATAGGTCCGCGGGTCCTTGATCAGCGCCGATGCATGGATGCCGGCCTTGGTGGCGAAGGCGGAAGCGCCGACATAGGGCATCTGGTGGTCGGGCGAGCGGTTGAGCAACTCGTCGAAGGCATGCGAGAGCCGGGTGAGGTTGATCAGCCGTTCCTCGTCGATCGCCGTTTCGAAACGTGTGTTGTAGGCGCTCTTCAGCGCCAGCGTCGGGATCAGCGTCACCAGATTGGCATTGCCGCAGCGCTCGCCGATGCCGTTCAGCGTGCCCTGGATCTGCCTGACACCGGCTTCGACGGCGGCAAGCGAATTGGCGACCGCCTGGCCGGTGTCGTTATGCGCATGGATGCCAAGACAGTGCCCGGGAACGCCCGAGGCGATCACCGCCTCGACGATCGCCCGCACCTCCGGCGGCTGCGTACCGCCATTGGTGTCGCAGAGCACCACCCAGCGGGCGCCGCTCTCATAGGCCGTCTTGGCGCAGGCGAGCGCATAGGCCGGGTTGGCCTTGAAGCCGTCGAAGAAATGCTCGCAATCGACGATCGCCTCCTTGCCCGCGCCAACCGCCGCCTTGACGCTTTCGGCGATGCATTCGAGGTTTTCCTCGTTGGTGCAGCCAAGCGCCACCGCGACGTGATAATCCCAGCTCTTGGCGACGAAACAGATGGCATCGCTTTTGGCCTGAAGCAGCCCGGCAATGCCGGGATCGTTGGAGACCGAAACGCCCGCCCGCTTCGTCATGCCAAAGGCGACGAAGCTGGCCTGGCTGGTGCGCTTCTCACTGAAGAAGGCCGTATCCGTCGGATTGGCGCCGGGATATCCGCCCTCGACGTAGTCGAGGCCGAACTCGTCCAGCATGGCGGCGATCGCAATCTTGTCCTCGACGGAGAAATCGATGCCGGGCGTCTGCTGCCCGTCCCGGAGCGTCGTGTCGAAGAGGTAGATGCGTTCTTTCATGTCGTTTCCTGCCGCCAAGCGGGTGTTGTTTTCTGTTGTGCGGAAGCCCCCTCATCCGCCCTACGGGCGGGGAGAAGGTTAGGGTGAGGGGGCCTCACGGTACAGCTTATACCTTCCCGGCAAACTTATCCGTCGCCCGGATCAGTTGATCGAGAATCCCCGGTTCCGAATAAGCATGGCCCGCGCCCTCGATCAGGTGGAATTCCGCCTTCGGCCAGGCCATGTGCAGCAGCCAGGCATATTTGGCCGGGCAGGGCATGTCGTAGCGGCCATGCACGATGACGCCGGGAATATCCTTGAGCCTGCCGGAATCGCGGATCAGCTGTCCCTCATCCATCCAGCCGGCATGGACGAAGAAATGGTTCTCGATGCGCGCAAATGCATAGGCGAATTCCGGCTCTTCGAACTTGAAGCTCGTCGAAGGTTCCGGCAACAGCGTGATCGTTTCGCCTTCCCAGATGCTCCAGGCCTGCGCGGCCGCGAGGCGGACGTTCCTGTCCTCATGCGTCAGACGCCGATGATAGGCATGCATCATTTCATGCCGCTCTTCCGGCGGAATGGGGGCGACGAAGCGCTCCCACTTGTCAGGGAACATCTCCGAGACGCCGAATTGATAATACCAGTCGAGTTCGGCCTTGGTCAGCGTATAGATGCCGCGCAGGATGAGCTCGGAGACATGCTCTGGATGCGTCTCGGCATAGGCGAGCGCCAGCGTCGAGCCCCAGGAGCCGCCGAACACCTGCCAGCTGTTGACGCCGGCCATCTCGCGCAGCCGCTCGATATCGGCAACGAGGTGCCAGGTCGTGTTGGCATGGAGTTCCGCATGCGGTGTCGACCTGCCGCAACCGCGCTGGTCAAACAGCATGACGTCGTAGCGAGCGGGATCGAAAAGCCGGCGATGGGCGGGCGAGATGCCGCCGCCCGGGCCGCCATGCAGGAAGACGGCGGGCTTGGCGCCAGGCGTTCCCGAGCGCTCCCAATAGATCACATGGCCGTCGCCGACATCGAGATGGCCGGAAGCGTAGGGTTCGATTTCGGGATAGAGCGTGCGCAGTATCTCGGTCATATCTTCACGCCTTTCGCGGGCCAGACTTCTGTGTCGTGATCGGGATGCTGGAAGGAGATGATCGCCTCCTGCCGTGCGTAGAAATCCTGATCCTTCAGCACCGGCGCCTCGAAGATTTCGTCGACCCAGGGCAGGCGGGCCTCGTAGTTGACCTGGATCAGCGGTGCGAGGTCGCTGCGGTCGTCGAAGGTGCCGATCGCAAGCTCCAGCCCGCCCGGATGACGATAGGTCATCGGCGTGCCGCAATTGCTGCAGAAGCCGCGGTCGATGTTGACCGAGGACTGGAAGTAGCTCGGCTCGCCGCGCGTCCATTCCATCCCTTCCTCAGGCGCGGTGACGAGCGCCGAGAAGAAACCGCCGAACTGCTTCTGGCACATGCGGCAATGGCAGATCGAGGGGCGTCCTAGTTTGCCCGAGATGCGGAAGCGCACGGCGCCGCACTGGCATCCGCCTGTCTTTATCGTGTCCGTCATGAGCTTTCTCCGAGGGGCCAGCTTTTCGTGTCGTGGTCGGGGTGCTGATGGTTGCTTGCCGCAATCGCATTCTCGCGGTCGGGTGTTTCAGGCTGTGGTTCAAGCGGCAGGCCGTCGAGCGCGTGAAACCAGGACATCTTGCGGCCGGTGTTCGATTGCATCACCGGCTTGACCGTATCGGGATTATCCAGCGATCCGAGCGTGAGATTGATGAAATCTGTATCCGGAATGTCGTAGAACAGCGGCGTGCCGCAATCGCCGCAGAAACCGCGCCGTACCAGATCCGAGGACTGAAACCATTTCGGTTCGCCGCGCGTCAGGGTGAAATCGCGGCGCATCGCGGCGGCCAGCGGCATGAAATAGTTGCCGGCCGCCTTCTGGCACATGCGGCAATGGCAAAGATGGGGATAGCCGAGTTCGCCTTTGGCGCGGTAGCGCACCGCCCCGCACTGACACCCGCCGCTTCTGTCTGATTCCGCCGTCATCTGAGCTCCTTCGGTGGCCATGCCTGCGTCTCATGATCGGGATGCTGGTAGGAGACGAGTTCGAGCAGGAAGGGGGCGGCCTGCGCATCCTCCTCCGTCCGGTGCCCCGGCAATTCATGCAGATGATCGACGAAACCGATCTTGCCCTCGATGCCGAATTGGATCACCGGCGGAAACGCCGAAGGGTCGTCAAAGGCGCCGGCGGCAATTGCCATTCCATCCGGCGCCTCATAGGTCAGCGGCGTGCCGCAATCGCCGCAGAAGCCGCGCTCGACGAAGTTGGAAGAGCGGAATCTTTTCCGCTCTCCGCGTGTCCATTCGAAATCGGCGCCGCGCACCGAGACCAGCGGTGCATAATAGGCCCCGAACGCCTTCTGGCACATGCGGCAATGACAGATCGACGAATCCTTGATGTCGCCGCTGACGTGGAAACGGATCGCTCCGCATTGGCAGCCGCCGCTAAAGGTCGTCATCTCTTGACCTCCCACGTCGTCACGCGCTCGCCGGTCACCGGGTCCTTGCCGTCCTTCAGCTGGATGCCCTTCGCCGTCAGCTCGTCGCGGATCTTGTCGGCCTCAGTGAAGTTCTTCGCCTTCAGCATTTCGAGACGCATTGCGATCAGCGCATCGATTGCCGATGCCACGGCTTCGTCGATCTCCATCTTTTTCGGCAGCAGGCCCAGAAGGTCGGCCGTTGCCGCAAAAGTGGCGCCCACGGCAGGATCCGTGTGGGCAGCTTGCGCCAACGCATGCAATGCCTGCACCGCCGCCACCGTATTGAGGTCGTCCGAAAGCGCGTTCAGCACGCTTTCATCAGGCGCCGCATCGCCGGCATCTGTTGCCGGCCATTTGGCGAGCAGACGTTCGGCCTCTTCCAGTCGCCTGATCGAGAAATCGATCGGCTCGCGGTAATGCGTCATCAGCATGGCAAGGCGCAGCACCTCGCCCGGCCATTTGCGGCCGCCGAAGGTTTCCGTGTGCAGCAACTCGTGGATGGTGACGAAATTGCCTTCGGATTTCGACATCTTGCGGCCTTCGACCTGCAGGAAGCCGTTATGCATCCAGACATTTGCCATCACCTCGGTACCGTGGGCGCAGCGCGACTGGGCGATTTCGTTTTCATGATGCGGGAAGATCAGGTCCAGCCCGCCGCCGTGAATGTCGAAGACATCACCGAGATAACGCTTGCTCATCGCGGAGCATTCGATGTGCCATCCGGGCCGGCCACGGCCCCAGGGGCTCTCCCAGCCGGGCTCGTTGTGGCTCGACAGTTTCCAGAGCACGAAATCGCCCGGATTCTTCTTGTGTGCGTCGACGGCGATGCGCGCGCCGGCCTGCTGCTCGTCGAGCGGGCGCTTCGAAAGCTGGCCATAATCCGCCATGGATTTGGTGTCGAACAGCACTTCGCCCGATGCGACATAGGCATGGCCGTTGCCGATCAGCTTCTCGATGATCTCGGTCATCTCAACGATATTGTCGGTGGCGCGCGGCTCGAAGCTCGGCTCCAGGCAGCCGAGTTCGGCGACATCGGCGTGAAATTGCGTCTCGGTCTTTTCGGTGACCGCGCGGATCGCGTCATTGAGCGGCAGGCCCGGATGGTCCCGAAGCGCCCGCGCATTGATCTTGTCGTCGACGTCGGTGATGTTGCGGGCATAAGTGACGTGGTCTTTGCCATAGGCATGGCGCAGCAGCCTGAACAGCACGTCGAAGACGATGACCGGCCGGGCATTGCCGATATGAGCGAAGTCATAGACGGTCGGGCCGCAGACATACATGCGGACATTGTTGGGATCGATCGGCGAAAACACCGATTTTTCCCGTGTCAGCGTGTTGTACAGCTTCAGTTCCGGCGTCGCGTCCATTTCACTCTCCCAAATGCACGATCAGAAAAATATCGCGACCGGCGGACCGGGGCGTTTCGCATCTTGACTATTTGGGAGACGAAAACGGCCGGGCCAGCGCTCGCGCTAGCGAATAATCTTCCGGCAGATAATGCAGATAACCGTTTTCATGGCGGGTTTTATGGCCCGGTTCGCGCTTCCGGTCAAGGGGGGCGAAGAGCGATCCAGCGGCAACAGGATCCATCCATGCGATGATGAAACCCGTTGGCGCGCCCTTGAAATTCGCCCGCCATTTTCGCGGCGCAAAATTCGCATAGCCGGTTGAGAAGCCGTTGTTAATAGGGAGGAAGGGATGCGGAGACTGGCTCGATCGGCGATCGGAGCGACTGCAATTCTGGTTGTCGCATTCGCGGCATATTTCGCATACGATTTCGGAATGCTTCGCTTCAACAATCCCTCCTTAAGCAGTTATCCGATCCAAGGCATCGATGTCAGCCATCACCAAGGTGATATCGATTGGAAGGTGGTTGCCTCGCAGGCGAATGTCCGCTTCGCCTTCATGAAGGCGACCGAAGGTGGAGATCATCGGGATTCCAAATTCGCCGACAACTGGCAGCGCGCCGGAGATGCCGGATTGGTCAAGGGCGCTTATCATTTCTTCACCTTCTGCCGACCGGGCAAGGAACAGGCGCAGAATGTCCTGGCGACCGTGCCGAAGGAGCAGGGAACTCTGCCCATCGCCATCGATCTGGAGTTTGTCGGCAATTGCAACAAAATCCCGACGCTCGAGGAAATGGCTGCCGAGGTGAAGGCCTTCTTCACCGAGGTGAAAGGCACTTTTCCGGAGAAGCCTATTTTTTACGTCACTCAGGAGTTCTTCGATCAATATCTGAAAGGCAATGAATCGCGCTTTCCTGACCACTATCTGTGGCTGCGTAGTGTGTTCAGGGCACCGAGACAGGAAGAGTGCAGTCGTTGGTCAATCTGGCAATTTGCCGACAACGGCACCTTGGACGGCATCCAGGGACCGGTTGACCTCAATGCGCTATGCCCGTCAGAAGCCGGCCTGGCGCATCTGTTCTCAGCCGTTGCAGCGAACTGAGACGTCGACAACGCCGCGCGTCTTTTCGGACCCGCAAAGGACGCTGTAGCACTTTGAATTGCCGCATAATTTTGTCCTTGAATCGATTCCGACTTAAGGAATTATACAGGTGCTTATTCCGGCAGGCGATAATCGACGAGCTTGTTCTCCCGCACAATGAACAGCTTGCCCGTCTCGGTCACACCAGGCCCCAGCAATGGCAGGATCGCCTTTGCGACCTCGGAGGGATGCGGTAGCGTCTGTGGATCTTCGCCCGGCACCGCCTGCGCTCGCATCGCCGTGCGTGTCGCTCCCGGATCGACGCTGGTGACCCGCAGCGGTGTGCTTTGACTTTCGCCGGCCCATGTGCGTGCCAGCGCTTCGACCGCAGCCTTGGAAGCGGAATAGGCGCCCCAGAAGGGGCGGCACTTGTGGGCAGCCCCCGAAGAGATGATCACCGCGCGGCCGGCATCCGAGCGGGCAAGCAGTGGGTCGACTGAGCGGATCAACCGCCATGTCGCGGTGACGTTGATGGTCATCACCTTCTCGAACACCTTCGCCTCGATATGGCCGATCGGCGAAATGATGCCGAGCACGCCGGCATTGGCGACGAGGATGTCGAGCTTGCCCCAGCGCTCGAAGATCGAGCCGCCGAGCGCGTCGATCGCGTTCATGTCGGCAAGGTCGAAGGGCACGAGCGTCGCCGCGCCACCAATGGCCTTGATCGCATCGTCGAGGTCCTCGAGCCCGCCGACCGTGCGTGCGCAGGCAATCACATGCGCGCCGGCTTTCGCAAGCTCCAGCGCCGTGAAATATCCGATGCCGCGCGACGCACCGGTGACGAGTGCGATCTTGCCCTCAAGATTGATATTCATGATGTCGTGTTCCCTCACGAGGGGAGAGGGGTGCGGTGAACCCCTCGGGATGGATAAAGGGAAAGCCGAGCCGTGTCAGCCGTTGCTGGCGAGCATGGAAATCTTGTTGCCCATGGATTCGCCGTTCTTGTCGAGCAGGCGGGTCGGATAGTCGCCGGTAAAATAGTGGTCGGTGAACTGCGGCCGGGCCGGATTGCGATCCTCGCCGCCAACGGCGCGATAGAGGCCGTCGATCGAGAGGAAGGCGAGCGAGTCCGCACCGATATATTTGGCCATGGCTTCGACATTGGCATATTGGTTTGCCAGCAGCTTGTCTGCGTCAGGCGTGTCGATGCCGTAAAAATCCGGGAAGAAGATCATCGGGCTTGCGACGCGGACATGGACTTCGCGCGCGCCGGCTTCACGGATCATCTGGACGATCTTGAGAGACGTCGTCCCACGCACGATGGAATCATCAACCAGTACCACGCGCTTGCCTTCGATCATCGCCCGGTTGGCAGAATGCTTCAGCTTCACGCCGAACGCGCGAATCTGCTGCGTCGGCTCGATGAAGGTGCGCCCGACATAATGGTTGCGGATGATGCCGTATTCGAAGGGAATGCCGCTCTGCTGGGCATAGCCGAGCGCCGCAGGCGTGCCGCCATCCGGCACTGGCACGATCACGTCGGCATCGACGGGCGATTCCTTGGCAAGGTTCATGCCCATGCTCTTGCGCGTCGTATAGACGTTGCGGCCGCCGACGACCGAGTCCGGGCGGGCGAAATAGACATATTCGAACAGGCAGAGGCGCTCCGGCTGCGGCTTGCTCGGCTTGCGCGCATCGATGCTGATCGAGCCGTCAGGCTGGATTTCGCATATGACGACCTCGCCGTTCTCAACGTCGCGGATGAACTTGGCGCCGATGATGTCGAGCGCGCAGGTTTCCGAACAGAAGATCGGCTTGCCGTCGAGTTCGCCCATCACCAGCGGGCGGATGCCGGTCGGGTCGCGCGCGGCAATCAGCTTCGTGCGCGTCATGGCGAGCATCGAATAGCCGCCTTCCATCTGGCGAATGGCATCGATGAAGCGGTCGGATGTGGAAGCGTGGCGGGAACGGGCGATGAGGTGGAGGACGACTTCAGTATCGGACGTCGACTGACAGATGGCGCCGGTCGCGATGATCTGGCGGCGCAGCGTCAGGCCGTTGGTGAAATTGCCGTTATGGGCAATGGCGATGCCGCCTTCTTCCAGTTCGGCAAAGAGCGGCTGCACGTTGCGCATGGCCACTTCGCCGGTTGTCGAGTAGCGGGTATGACCGATCGTAATGCTGCCGGGCAGGCGGGC
The DNA here is from genome assembly GCF_056406515.1 of Rhizobium sp. P1_B8. Classification (NCBI taxonomy): domain Bacteria; kingdom Pseudomonadati; phylum Pseudomonadota; class Alphaproteobacteria; order Hyphomicrobiales; family Rhizobiaceae; genus Rhizobium; species Rhizobium sp. P1_B8. The sequence continues at coordinate 45,860 of NZ_JBFTZZ010000027.1, forward strand.
GAGCGTCATCGGATTGGTATAGTGGTCGCCGACGAGGCCCATATGGCGTTCCTGGTAGAAGCGCTTGCCGTCGAAGGAAACAATGCCGGCCGCTTCCTGTCCGCGATGTTGAAGCGCATGCAGGCCAAGCGCCGTGAGCGCGGCGGCATCGGGATGTCCCAAAATTCCGAAAACCCCGCATTCTTCATGCAGCGTATCTCCGTCGAGCGGATCGTCGGTCGGGAAGGAATGGGACTGGTTCATTTCTGCGGGCCTCTGCTCTCACAAGAATGGATCGGCATTTCCAGAAATAGCTGAGCCCGGCGGAGCTGGAATGCCCGGCCGGACCCTCATTTCATGTCCCGCTCAAATGGCAATTGCCGGAAGGCGGGTCAAGCTCTTGAACACTGTGTCAATTCGCCGGCTGCTGTGCGCCGTCTGCGGGCGCGGTCGGTGCGTCTTCCGCCGGAGCCTGGTCGCCCGTCGGCGGAGTGGTACCTTCGGCGCCCTGTGCCGGCGGCTGCAGCTTATCACGGATGCTTTCCGGTATCATCTGGGCAAATTGCTCCGGCAGAACCGATTTCAGCTTCACGACCATCGAATCCAGGAAAGGTTTCGACTTCGCTTCGTTAACCCAGGCCGGACGGTGGTCGACATCGACCAGCCAGTTCCAGAAGGCGACGGCGACGACCAGGAGCAGCACGCCGCGCGCTGCCCCGAACAGGAAGCCGAGCGTGCGGTCGAGCGCGCCGACGCGGCTGTCGATGATGAAATCGGCGATCTTCATCGTAATGAAGGAGATGACGATGAGCGCGATCAGGAAGACGACCGCTGCCGAACCGACGATCGCGATGCGGTCGTCATCGGTATATTTTTTCGCGTAGGGCAGCAGGTAGGGATAGAGGTAATAGGCAGCGGCGGCCGAACCGCCCCAGCTCGCGATCGAGAGGATCTCGCGCGAAAAGCCGCGGACCATCGCCAGCACGGCGGAGAAGAGCACGACGCCGATGACAATACCGTCGAAAATCGTAATGGGCATGTAAATTCAACTCCAGGACTGCCGCTTGGCGGCCGTGTCGTGCCTTATCGTGTGCCTCCTATATCATCACCATTCCTGGCAATGAAAGGATCAAACATCGTCTTCCACACGCAGCGCTCCCTTCGATCCGGCGATGCGCGCGACCAGATCCGGCAGGCTTCCGACTTCGCTCCAGCGCCCGCCGGAGCCCTTCGGCAGTTCGGCGGAGGCGGATGGAAGCAGTGCAGCGGAAAAACCCAGCTTCTCGGCTTCCTTGAGACGCTGGGCGGTGTGCGCAACCGGTCGGATGGCGCCCGACAGGCTGACTTCGCCGAAATAGACGCAATCGGCAGGAAGGGCAATACCGGCAAGTGAGGAAACGAGTGCCGAGGCAACGGCCAGATCGGCCGCCGGTTCGGAGATACGGTAACCGCCGGCGACGTTGAGGTAGACGTCGTGCTGGCCGAGCCGGACGCCGCAATGAGCCTCAAGCACCGCCAGGATCATCGACAGCCTGGCCGAATCCCAGCCGACGACGGCGCGCCGCGGCGTGCCGAGCGAGGTCGGCGCAACAAGCGCCTGCACTTCGACGAGAATGGGACGCGTGCCCTCCATGCCGGCGAAGACGGCAGCACCCGGCGATTTCTCGTTGCGCTCGCCGAGGAAGAGCTCCGAGGGATTGGCGACTTCGCGTAAGCCTTTGTCTGACATTTCGAAGACGCCGATCTCGTCGGTCGGGCCGAAGCGGTTCTTGACCGTGCGCAGGATGCGGTAGTGATGGCCGCGGTCACCTTCGAAATAGAGCACGGCGTCGACCATGTGCTCGACGACGCGCGGCCCGGCGATCTGCCCGTCCTTGGTCACATGCCCGACCAGCACCATGGCGGCCCCCGTCTGCTTGGCGAAACGGATCATTGCCTGGACGCCGGTGCGCACCTGCGTCACCGTTCCCGGCGCGGATTCGGCAAGTTCGCTCCATAGCGTCTGGATAGAATCGATGATGACGAGGTCCGGCCGCTTGCCCTCGGCGAGTGTCGCCAGAATATCCTCGACATTGGTTTCGGCCGCCAGCATCACGTCGGTATCGGCCGCCGCAAGGCGTTGCGCCCGCAGCCGCACCTGCGCCACGGCTTCTTCGCCGGAGACGTAGATGATCTTATGGCCGCGCCGCGCAAGGGCGGCGGCTGCCTGCATCAGCAGCGTCGATTTGCCGATGCCGGGGTCGCCACCGATCAGCACCGCCGAACCGCGCACGAAGCCGCCGCCGAGCGCCCGGTCGAGCTCCGACATGGCGGTATGGATGCGCGGCGCCTCCTCGATCTCGCCCGACAGCGCCGTCAGCGCCACCGGTCGGCCCTTCTTCGGTGTCTTGCCGGGACCGGAGCCGATCCCGCCCATCGGGTCTTCCTCGACGATGGTGTTCCACTCGCCGCAGTTCTCGCATTTGCCGGCCCAGCGGTTATGAACCGTGCCGCAACTCTGGCAGATGAATTGTGTCCTGGCCTTCGCCATCAATTACTCTTTCAGTCCGGGTTTCCAAGTGAAGCAGACGCGCCGCCTCATCGAATCAATATCGTGCTTGAGATAATGGCTGTCGTGACGGATCAAAACTAATGATTTCCCCATCAGCGCACCCGTGCCTATCCTTTGCTCCTAGTCATCCGGAACGGTGGAAGATGTTCGATTATTCGCTCGCACACTGGCTTGCATTTCTGTCGGCGGCGGTTTTGCTCAACCTCTCGCCTGGCCCCGATATCGCCTTCATCCTCGGCCACACGATGAGAAGCGGAAAACGTGCCGGTTTTTCCGCGCTGTTCGGCGTCTGGTCCGGCGCCTGTCTGCATGTCCTGATGGCGGCACTCGGCCTTTCGGCCATACTTGCCGCTTCCGCCGTCGCCTTCTCGACAGTCAAATGGATCGGTGCCGCTTATCTCGTCTGGCTCGGCATTCAGGCTTTGCGCGCCGGCGGCGGCAATGGACTGATAAAGGCTGACGGTGAAGAAATGCCGGTCGCAAGGATCTACCGGCAAGGAATCCTTGTGTCGCTGCTCAATCCGAAGGTGGCGATCTTCTTCCTGGCCTTCCTGCCGCAATTCGTCGTCGAAGGGGCAGGACCGGCATGGGCCCAACTCCTGCTGCATGGCGGGCTCATCATTGTCGTCGCTGCCTTCATCGAGCCGCCGCTCGTCCTTCTCGGAGGGCGCCTTGCCGATGCGCTCAGGCATAATCAGAAAGTCGGGCTATGGCTCGATCGCAGCCTCGGCGCGCTCTTCGTGGCGCTCGGGGTCCGGCTTGCGCTCAGCAGCCGTTGACGGGCGAACTCTACTCCTCGGCGACATAGCGCCGCTCGTGGCGGAGCCCCATGCTGGTCAGGATCTCGTATCCGATCGTGCCTGCTGCCCGCGCCACGTCGTCGACTGGCATATTCTTGCCGAACAGCTCGACATAATCCCCGGCGCGCACGGCATTGTCAGGCAGGTCGGTGATATCGAAGATCGTCAGGTCCATGGTGATGCGGCCGGCAACCGGCACCTTGTGTCCGGCGATGAAACCTTGCCCACCTTGCGGCACCACTTGGCGCAGCGGCACGCCACCGCTCGACTGGCTGCGCATATAGCCGTCGGCATAACCGGCCGAGGCGATCGCCAGCCGGCTTTTGCGGTTGAGCTGCAGCGCCCGCCCGTAGCTGACGGTCTCGCCGGCCTCGACATTTCGCACCTGGATGATGCGCGCTTCCGCTGTTGCCACCGGCCGCATCGGGTTCGTCATGCCGCAGACCGCTTCGCCGCCATAAAGCGCAATGCCGGGGCGGGTCAGGTCGAAGTGATAATCCTCGCCGAGAAAGATGCCGGCCGAGGCGGCAAGACTTGAATCGATGCCTTCATAGGCGGCGCTAACCCTGTGGAATGATTCGAGCTGCCGCCGGTTCATCGCATGGCTGGGATCGTCGCCGCAGGCGAGATGGCTCATGACAAGCACCGGCGCGAAACTCGCCGGCCGCGAAACGTCGTCGACGAGCGCGATCGCATCGTCGATATGCAGTCCGAGCCGATTGAAACCAGTATCGACATGCAGCGCGCAGGGATAGTCGCCGTAATCGGCCAGCACCGCCATCCAGAAGGCGAGTTGCTCGTCGGAGGAAATCACCGGCACCAGATCATTGTCGAAGAAGCGCCGCTCGGTGCCCGGCCAGATGCCGGAGAGCACGAATATGCGCGCCTCCGGCGCATAGAGGCGAAGGGTGACGCCCTCGTCGACGGTCGCGACGAAGAAGTCGCGGGCGCCCGCCATATAGAGCGCTTCGCCGGCATCCTCGATGCCCATGCCGTAGGCATCCGCCTTGACGACGGCCGAGGCGCGCGCTGCGCCGGAGCGGCGCGCCATATCGCGCCAGTTCTCCGTCAGCGCGGTCAAGTCGACGGTCAGCCGCAGGCCTGCGGAAGCGAAAAGATCGTCGTCGTCGAAGGGAATGGGAAAATCTGTCATGAATCGCCGTGAAGAAATGAAGGGAAAATCACCTCACCCAGTCTAGTGAGCATTGCGACCAAGGGAAAGCGCGGGCGGTCACATACCATCCTTTGCCGCCTGTACGATCACTTTTGTTCAAGACGCATGGCGGCTTCGGCGCTAATCTACCCGCATGCAGAACGTATCTCAGAAAGAGGCGGCGGAGGCTATGCCGCTCGCCAACGTGGAATCGGCCCGCTTTTGGCGGGACAGCCGCTTCCGCGACATGGAGTGTCTGAGCGCTACCTTCCTCACTCATGAATATGCGCCGCATGCGCACGATACATTCAGCATCGGCGCGATTGAAAGCGGCAGCCAGATCGCCACGCTGAGCGGCAGGCGGGAGGAAACCGGCCCCGGCGACCTTTATCTTATCGATCCCGGCGTCATTCATGACGGTGCTCCCGGCGGCGAGGGCTACCGTTACCGCATGATCTATCCGGACATGAAATTATTCATCGATATTCTGGAGGATGTGACCGGCAAGGCCTTTCACGCGACGCCGTCTTTTTCCGGCGGGCTTCCACGCGATCCGCAGCTCGCCAATGCTTTTCACTCCGCCCATCGCACGCTCGAAAGGGGTGCAGGTGCATTGGAGTCCGATGAAAGCATGTTCTCGGTGCTGGCGGCGATCTTTGCGCGCCACGGCAGCACCATGGTCGTGCCTGTCGATACGCAGGAGCGAAGCGCCGTCGCCCGCGCCCGCGAATACCTCATCGAGAATTTCGACAGCGACGTCGGCCTTGAGGAACTGGCCGGGGTGGCGAGGTTGAGCCGCGCGCATCTCATCCGCGCCTTCCGCAAGGAATACCACATCACGCCGCATGCCTTCCTGACGGACCGGCGCGTGCAGGTGGCCCGCAGGTTGCTGCGGCAGGGGCGCATGCCGGCCGATATTGCGTTCGAATGCGGTTTTGCCGATCAGGCGCATTTCACCCGGCACTTCAAGGCGCGCACAGGCGTAACACCCGGTCAATTCCGAACGGGCTGATCACTTACGTTCAATACGGCTGGGTCGGGCTGGGCTACTGCTCCGCGATCTTAATCGGGAGGTTGCCATGTTGCAGCAGAGCCGGCCGGCCGGCGAATTTCTTGCCGGAATGCGCGCCATCTTTCCACTTGTCGTCGCCGTTGCTCCGATCGGCCTGGTTTTCGGCGCGATTTCGGCCACCAAGGGGCTTTCGGTCTTGGAAACAGCGCTGATGAGCGCGCTGGTCTTTGCCGGTGGCTCGCAGTTCGTGGCAATGGATATATGGGCGCATCCGGCAAGCTGGGTCGGCGTCGGCTTTGCCACCCTGCTGGTCAACATCCGCCATGTGCTGATGAGCGCCTCCATCGGCATGAAGATGCAGTCCTTCTCCACCATCAGGCGCTATGCCGCCATGTTGTTCCTTGCCGACGAACTCTGGGCCATGGCGGAGTTCCGCGCCGGCAGCACACGGCTGACGCCCGTATGGTATGCCGGTATCGTCATGCCCTTCTATGCCGCCTGGGTCGGCTCTTCGCTGGCAGGCGCGTTGCTCGGCGCCTTTCTGGGCGATCCCGCGGTCATCGGTCTCGATTTCGCCTTTCCGGCCGTGTTTGTCGTGCTGGTCATGGGCTTCTGGAAGGGACCGGAAACGGGCGCAATTCTGGCCGCGAGCGGAATTGCAGCCGTTGTCGTCCATCATTTCGTGCCGGGCGTCTGGTATATCGCAGCCGGTGCTTTGGCCGGACTGGTGATGGCTTTCTGGAAGGGTCGGGTACAGGAGCAGGCCGCATGACGCTTGATATCAATACCCTGCTTGCCATCCTCGCTATGGCATTCGCGACGATTTTCACGCGCATCAGTGGTCTCGTCCTCATCCGTCATGTGCAGCTGGACGAACGCTGGAAAACGGCGATTGAGGCGATCCCGCCGGCGGTCCTGATGGCCGTGATAGCTCCGACCGCCTTTGCGACCGGCTGGGCGGAGACACTGGCATGTGCCGCAACGGCGCTGGCCGCCCGCCGCCTGCCGATGCTTGCCAGCGTCGTCGTCGGCGTTGTGGCGGTGGCCTTGTTGCGGGCCGCAGTTTTCTAAGGGAAATTGACCCGGAAAACCGCGTCAATGTTCCTCGTACTGTGTGAAGGAAGGATCGGCGAGATCGGCAAAGCGCGTGAATTCTGACTGGAAGGCGAGTTTCACCGTGCCCGTCGGCCCGTGGCGCTGCTTGGCGATGATGACGTCGGCCGTGCCCTTCACCTTGTCGAACAGCGCTTCCCATTCCGGATATTTCGGATCGTGGATGTCGCGCGGCTCCGAATTCTTGACGTAATATTCCTCGCGGAACACGAAGAGCACAACGTCGGCATCCTGCTCGATCGAGCCGGATTCGCGAAGGTCGGACAGCTGCGGCCGCTTGTCGTCGCGGCTTTCGACCTGACGCGAGAGCTGCGACAGCGCGATGATCGGAACGTTGAGTTCCTTGCCGAGCGCCTTGAGGCCGGTGGTGATCTGGGTGATTTCCTGCACGCGGTTGTCGCTGGATTTGCCCGAACCGGTCATCAGCTGAATGTAGTCGACCACAAGCACGTCGAGGCCGCGCTGGCGCTTGAGGCGGCGGGCGCGCGCCGAAAGCTGGGCGATCGAGATGCCGCCGGTCTGGTCGATATAGAGCGGCACCTTCTGCATCATCATCGAGCAGGCGACGAGCTTTTCAAAATCGGCATCGTTGATGTCGCCGCGGCGGATCTTCGAGGAGGAGACTTCCGTCTGCTCGGAGATGATACGGGTGGCGAGCTGTTCCGACGACATTTCGAGCGAATAGAAGCCCACGACGCCACCGTTCTTCGCCTTCATGCTGCCGTCCGACTGGACTTCGCCTTCGTAGGCGGCGGCAATATTATAGGCAATGTTGGTGGCAAGCGAGGTCTTGCCCATGCCGGGGCGTCCGGCCAGCACGATCAAGTCCGAACGCTGCAGGCCGCCCATCTTGGAATCCAGCGAATGGATGCCGGTGGAAATGCCGGAAAGCCCGCCGTCACGTTCCTTGGCGACAGCCGCCATGTCGATGGCTAGCGCAACCGCATCGTTGAAGGCCTGGAAGCCGCCGTCGTAGCGGCCGTTTTCCGCCAATTCGAAGAGGCGGCGTTCCGTATCCTCGATCTGCGACTGCGGCGGCATGTCGAGCGGCGCGTCATAGGCGATGTTGACGACGTCCTCGCCGATGGTGATCAGCGCCCGGCGCAGCGCCAGGTCGTAGATCGCCCGGCCGTAATCCTCGGCATTGATGACGGTGACGGCATTGCTGACGAGACTCGCCAGATATTGCGAAACCGTCATGTCGCCGACCTTCTCGTCGGCTTTCAGGAAGGTCTTGATCGTCACCGGGTTGGCGATCTTACCCATGCGGATGATATCGCCGGCAACCTCGAAGATCTTCCGGTGCAGCGGTTCATAGAGATGGATCGGCTTCAGGAAGTCCGACACCCGGTAATAGGCGTCGTTGTTCATCAGGATCGCACCCAGAAGCGCCTGCTCGGCTTCGATATTGTTGGGTGCTTCGCGATAATGCTGCTCCGACGGGGCAACAGCTGTAATCTTTCGAGCGGCGTCGTTCATCATCATCCGTTCTGTCTTTTTCCAGCTCCGGAGTTGCAATTCCGGACGCGAAAATCAAGAGGCTACGAAAGGAGCGGGGGCTCGCTTCGCCTAAATCCTGAACGCTGTGCACGTTGTTCGACTTCTCCACAGTCTTGGGCGACACAAAGGAGAAATACTGGCAGTGTCACCCGCACGACACGGTATGGCGCCGACTCAGCCCATCCGTTTCGGAGAACGCTACTTTAGCGCGATGCCATAAGGCACGCAGCAAAAACATCCGGACAATCCCCTTAAAAAGCGACCCAGTCCACTACGCCTATGGAAGGGATGGAAACGAAAAAGCCCGGCGCGGTGGCCGGGCTTCCCTGTCGCGGATCGCTCCGACGAAATTATGCTTCGTCTTCGTCGACGCCGTCGGCTTCCGGATCGAAGAAGTCTTCCGGACGCAGCGCGTCTTCGTCGACGCCGTAGATCGCGTCGACCGAGGTGAGTTCTTCACCCTTGGACTGGCGCTCTGCCTCTTCGGCCGAACGGGCAACGTTCAGCTCGACGTGGATTTCGACTTCGGCATGCAGCTGCAGTTCGACCTTGTGCAGGCCGATCGACTTGATCGGCGTGTTGAGGTGAACCTGGTTGCGGCCGATGTTGAAGCCTTCGGCGGCGAGAATCTCGACGACGTCACGGGCAGCAACCGAACCGTAGAGCTGGCCGGTTTCGCCGGCGGAACGCACGACGATGAAGGACTTGCCGTCGAGAACGTCGGCGACCTTCTGGGCTTCCGACTTGCGCTCGAGGTTGCGGGCTTCGAGCGTCGCACGCTCGGCTTCGAAGCGGGTCTTGTTGGCGGCGTTGGCGCGCAGCGCCTTGCCGAGCGGCAGCAGGTAGTTACGGGCAAAGCCGTCGCGAACCTTTACGGTTTCGCCCATCTGGCCGAGCTTGGAGATGCGTTCGAGAAGGATGACTTCCATTTTCTTTTTCCTTTCTTGTGTCTCAGATTTTCGTATCGGATTGTTTGGGGGCATCAGCATCTTTCGTCGGGGTCAGCGCGATCGCCTTGCGCGTATCGCTGAGACCGAGAACGAGGATGAGGAGAGCTGGCAGCAGCATGAGCATCGAGGCCAGATAGCAGAGGATGAGAGCCGGTATGCGCCAGTCCTTGCCGCGCGTGCGGAAATGCAGCGAGGCGAAACCGGAAAGCATGAAGCCGGCGCCGAAGGTGCCGATCACGGTCGCACCGACCAGCGCCGGAATGCCGCCGAAAAAGCAGGCGGCAAGCCCGGCCAGGAAGATGAAGATCGAGTTGCGGTTCATGCGCAGCGACGAGGGAATATCCTCGCGCGGGCGAAGGCCGCGGCCGGACGCTGAGACGATGCGCACGGCGAAGTAATAGGCGGCAAATAACATGCTGACCCACATGCCGCCCTGCAAAGCCGGCAGCATCAGCAGGATCAGCGACTTGGTCTGCGCAGTCGCCGCCGGATCGGGCATGAATTCCGGCTGCTGCTGCTTGAGCGAGGTGATCAGCAGATCGACGATCGGATCGGTAATCTCAGGTCCGTAGCCGATGATCACACCGATGACGATGACGGCGAGCGTCACCAGACCGCAGAGATGCAGCAGGATATCGGAGAGCGGATACCAGGCAAGCAGATGGTCGGGGCCGCCGAGTTCGGCGGCCGGACGCGCCAGATTGGCGAGATGGCTGAGCCAACCGGCCGGCAGAAGCGTCACCAGCGTCATGATCAGCGCGAAGGAGGGCGAGATCAAGATCGCCCCGAGGGCCGCAGCGGTGACGACGGCCGAGACCGCGGCGGCATTGCCCCATCCGAGCCCGACGATCAGGATCGGCAGCGCCGAGGCCGTGTAGAGAAGCGCACTGAAAAACGACGGCTGCATGCTCGCGCCCAGCACCAGCAGGGCGGCGGTCAATCCGGCGAGTGCGCCGATCAGCAGCGTTCTAATGTTCGGTCGTTTCAAGGTCGCTGTCCTGCTTCATCAAGCAGTTAGAGGATGTTGCTGAATCAAATTCAGAAACGTCTCAACATGGGTTTTAAGAGTTCCGATCCGCGCCCATCGCGGAAGGGAGAAGGGAAGGCACGAATGCCTTCCCTAAAAGGTGTCGGCGTCGACCGATTAGGCGACGACGTAGGGCAGCAGGCCGAGGAAACGGGCGCGCTTGATCGCCTGGGCGAGTTCGCGCTGCTTCTTCTGGGAAACGGCCGTGATGCGGGACGGAACGATCTTGCCGCGCTCGGAAATGTAGCGCTGCAGCAGGCGTACGTCCTTGTAGTCGATCCGCGGCGCATTGGCGCCGGAGAACGGGCAGGTCTTGCGGCGGCGATGGAACGGGCGGCGGACCGGAGCGGAGGAAGTTTCAGACATATCTCAGATCTCCCTTATACACGGTCTTCGCGCGGACGGCGCGGACGGTCGTCACGGTCGCCGAAGCCACCTTCACGCGGCGGACGCGGGCCGCGGTCGCGATCACCGAAGCCGCCTTCACGCGGGCCACGGCCGCCTTCACGCGGACGGTCGTCACGGTCGCGCTTCTGCATCATGGCAGACGGACCTTCTTCATGCTTCTCGACGGCGATCGTCATGTAGCGAAGAACGTCTTCGCTGATGCGCATCTGACGTTCCATTTCCTGGACGGCAGCAGCCGGGGCATCAATGTCCATCAGGGCGTAGTGCGCCTTACGGTTCTTCTTGATGCGGTAGGTGAGGGACTTAAGGCCCCAGTTCTCGATACGCCCGACCTTACCGCCATTCGCTTCGATCACACCCTTGTACTGTTCTACGAGGGCATCGACCTGCTGAGCGGAAATATCCTGCCGGGCAAGGAATACATGTTCATAAAGAGCCATGACAGCTTTGCCTTTCTTGCGTTTGGTTCAACCCGATATTCGGCGGCTAAGCCTCAACGACTGCTCCTGATTGGGCGGACCCAGGCAAGAAAGCGTTTCCGAGACGGTCGAGAGCGGAGACACGGGAGGCTGGAACGCTTCCGTTCCGAACGATTTCCGAAAGGAAACCGGCCCTCCGTTCAGCCACCAGCCAGAAGACCGGGTTAACGAACAGCGCGGCTTATACGGATTTTTCGCGGAAAGGCAAGCGCAATCGGACAATCGAACCCGACGCAGACCGGTGAGTAGAGCGTGATGCCGAAAACTGTGAGCGGTTTTCGGGCGACATCATGCTCTCATCCCGTTCGGCGTCGGGCAGGCGTTAAAGGAATATGATCAAAGCGTCAGCGGATACTGCCGGTGCACCTTGGCGATCTCCGTGAGCACCTCGTCCGAAAGCGTTAGGTCGGCCGCACTGATATCGACTTTCAACTGCTCCATCGAGGTTGCGCCGATGATGACCGACGCCATGAACGGCCTTGATCGGCAGAAGGCAAGCGCCATCGCTGCCGGATCGAGACCATATCTGGCCGCGATCTGCAGATAGGCTTTGGTCGCCGGCTCTTGCAGGGGCTGCAGGCGGCCTCCGATATCGGGGTTGATCGAACCGCGCGAACCCTTCGGCCTGACACCATCGACATATTTTCCGGAGAGGATGCCGCCGGCGAGCGGCGAATAAGCGAGCAGCCCTACATCCTCGTGATGCGAGAGCTCGGCGAGATCGAGATCGAAATGGCGGTAGAGCAGATTATATTCGTTCTGGACGCTCGCAACGCGCGGCAGGTTCTTCTGTTCAGAGAGCGTCAGATATTTCTGTATGCCCCAGGTGGTCTCGTTGGAAAGACCGATCGCGCGGATCTTGCCTTCCTTCACCAGCGCACCGAGCGTTTCCAGGATGTCGAGCATATTGGCGACGGCCTCGTCGCGATCCTGGTTGAAGGGATTGTAGCTCCAGTTCTGGCGGAAATGGAAATGGCCGCGGTTCGGCCAGTGGATCTGGTAGAGGTCGATATAATCGGTCTTCAGCCGCGCCAGACTGGCCTCGAGCGCCAGGCGGATATTCTTTGCATCGGCACCTTCGCCGCCGCGTATATAGTCGCGGCCGCGGCCTGCGACCTTGGTGGCGAGCACGATATCGCCGCGCTTGCCGGTCTTCTTGAACCAACTGCCGATATAGTCTTCGGTCCAGCCCTGTGTCGCCGCCGAAACCGGGGTGGTCGGATAAAGCTCGGCCGTGTCGAAGAAATTGACGCCCTTTTCGACGGCGTAGTCCATCTGCGCATGAGCATCGGCTTCGCTGTTCTGCGAACCCCAGGTCATCGTGCCAAGGCAAATCTCTGAAACGGAAATCTCAGTGCGGCCTAGTGAATTGTACTTCATGAAAAAACCTTGGGAGAGAGGTGAAAGCCTTGGGGAGGTCCGCGCAAATCTAGGCTGGATTTGGCGGAGCGCAAGAGCAAAAACCGGGCTTTTGCGCCGGTGCGAAAGGCTTTGCGGAGAATGAGCCGCCACTTGACTCTGCCGGAAAGAATGTCAATTGGAGGCAAAACAGCCTTAAGGGGCGTAATCAGGGACATGAAAATGACCATCGCTTTCACTTTTCCCGGTCAGGGCAGTCAGGCCGTCGGCATGGGCAAGGATCTCGCCGAGAATTTCGCGGAAGCTCGCGCCGTTTTCGAAGAGGTCGATCAGGCGCTCGGTGAAAAGCTTTCGGACGTCATGTTCAACGGTCCCGAGGATACGTTGACCTTGACGGCGAATGCCCAGCCGGCGCTGATGGCCGTCTCGATCGCCGTCGTCCGCGTTCTCGAAGCCAAAGGGCTGGATCTGAAGTCGAAGATCGCCTACGTCGCCGGTCATTCGCTCGGCGAATATTCGGCACTTTGCGCCGCCGGCACCTTTTCGCTCGCCGACACCGCGCGGCTGTTGCGCATCCGCGGCAATGCCATGCAGGCGGCCGTCCCAGTCGGCGTCGGCGCTATGGCCGCGATCATCGGCCTCGAACATGCCGACGTCGTTGCCGTTTGCGAGGCAGCGGCCGCTGCCGGCGCCTGCCAGATCGCCAACGACAATGGCGGCGGCCAGATCGTCATCTCGGGCGAGAAGGCAGCCGTCGAAAAGGCGGCCGGCCTTGCGACCGACAAGGGCGCCAAGCGCGCCATCCTGCTGCCGGTCTCCGCTCCGTTCCATTCGACACTGATGGCGCCGGCCGCCAACGCCATGCGCGAAGCGCTGGCAACGGTCGCCAAATCCGATCCGGTCGTGCCTGTCATCGCCAATGTCCGTGCTGCGCCCGTGACAGGCGCCGACGAGATCGCCAGCCTCCTGGTCGAGCAGGTGACCGGCCAGGTCCGCTGGCGCGAGACGGTGGAATGGTTCGCCGGAAATGGCGTCACGACGCTTTATGAACTCGGTTCCGGCAAGGTGCTGACCGGCCTTGCCCGCCGCATCGACAAGACGATCAACGGCATCTCCGTCAACGGTCCGGCGGATATCGACGCGGCCGTCGCCGCCCTCATGGCCTGATTGGTATCTCCAGATATAAGGAACGTTTCCATGTTCGATCTTTCCGGCCGCAAGGCTCTCGTCACCGGCGCATCCGGCGGTATCGGCGAGGAAATCGCCCGACTTCTTCATAAGCAGGGCGCTATCGTCGGCCTGCACGGCACCCGCGTCGAGAAACTGGAAGCGCTGGCCGCCGATCTCGGCGAGCGCGTCAAGATCTTCCCGGCCAATCTGTCCGACCGCGATGAGGTCAAGGCGCTCGGCCAGAAGGCCGAAGCCGACCTCGAAGGCGTCGATATTCTCGTCAACAATGCCGGCATCACCCGCGACGGGCTCTTTGTACGCATGAGCGACGAGGATTGGGACGCCGTCCTCGAAGTGAACCTGACATCGACGTTCCGCCTGACGCGCGAATTGACGCACCCGATGATGCGTCGCCGCTATGGTCGCATCATCAACATCACCTCCGTCGTCGGCGTCACCGGCAATCCAGGGCAGGCCAATTACTGCGCCTCCAAGGCCGGCATGATCGGCTTCACCAAGTCCTTGGCGCAGGAAATTGCCACCCGCAACGTGACGGTCAATTGCGTGGCACCGGGCTTCATCGAGAGCGCCATGACCGGCAAGCTGAACGACAAGCAGAAGGAAGCGATCATGGGGGCGATCCCGATGAAGCGCATGGGCACGGGCGGCGAGGTCGCTTCGGCGGTGGCTTACCTTGCGTCCTCCGAGGCTGCTTACATGACGGGTCAGACGCTGCACGTAAACGGCGGCATGGCGATGATCTGAAACGACAAACTGTTGGCATGGGAATAATTCCGCCAATAGCATGTTGAGCAATCACGAACCGTTGATTTTCTGGCTTTGCGGCAGACATAAAGCATGTTAAGCGGGCCATGACTGTCAACAGTCGTCCCGAGAAAGCAGACGGACCGGCGGGCTTTTTTGCAAGCCTGGGACATCTCTGAAGCCGGGTAAACGAGTTTGCCGAGGATGTCTGAAAACATCGCAGGCTGAAACAGGGTAGGGGTGCCGCGATGGCATTCCGATCAGGACATAAGGTCGAGGAAACCGACATGAGCGATATCGCAGAACGCGTAAAGAAAATTGTTATTGATCATCTTGGCGTTGATGCCGACAAGGTCGTCGAGAGCGCCAGCTTTATCGACGATCTGGGCGCTGACTCGCTCGACACGGTCGAACTTGTCATGGCTTTCGAAGAAGAATTCGGCGTTGAAATTCCTGACGACGCTGCCGACTCGATCCTGACGGTCGGCGATGCCGTRAAGTTTATTGAGAAGGCCCAGGCCTGATCCTGTGAATTTGAGAAAGGGCGGGCCTGGAGTCCGCCCTTTTCTTTTCGGCATACTTCTCCATAGAACATAAGAGACGGGGGAAAGCACGCGATGAGACGTGTCGTCATCACCGGTACCGGCATGGTATCACCCTTGGGATGCGGAACCGAGGTGACGTGGTCGCGGCTGCTTGCCGGTCAGAACGGCGCCCGCCTCGTCACCGAATTCGAGGTCGATGACCTTCCCGCCAAGATCGCCTGCCGTATTCCTATCGGTGACGGCACCGACGGCACCTTCAATGTCGATCAGTGGATGGAGCCGAAGGAGCAGCGCAAGGTCGACCCCTTCATCATCTACGGCATGGCCGCCGCCGACATGGCGCTTGCCGATGCCGCCTGGCATCCTGAAACCGATGAGGACCAGATCGCCACCGGCGTGCTGATCGGCTCTGGCATCGGTGGTATCGAAGGCATTGTCGAGGCGGGTTACACCCTGCGCGACAAGGGCCCGCGCCGTATCTCGCCCTTCTTCATTCCCGGCCGCCTGATCAACCTCGTCTCCGGCCAGGTCTCGATCCGCCACAAGCTGCGCGGACCCAATCATTCGGTCGTCACCGCCTGCTCGACGGGTGCGCATGCGATCGGCGATGCCGCGCGGCTGATCGCGCTGGGTGACGCCGACGTCATGGTCGCCGGCGGCACGGAATCCCCCGTCAGCCGCATTTCGCTTGCAGGCTTTGCCGCTTGCAAGGCGCTGTCGACCCAGCACAACGACGACCCGCAGAAGGCTTCGCGCCCCTATGATCGCGACCGCGATGGCTTCGTCATGGGCGAAGGCGCCGGCATCGTCGTGCTCGAGGAACTGGAACACGCCAAGGCGCGCGGCGCCAGGATCTACGCCGAAATCGTCGGCTACGGCCTGTCAGGCGATGCCTATCACATCACTGCGCCGTCCGAAGACGGCGAGGGTGCCGGCCGCTGCATGGCGATGGCGCTGAAGCGCGCCGGGCTGACGCCGGCCGATATCGATTACATCAACGCCCATGGTACCTCGACCATGGCCGATACGATCGAACTCGGTGCCGTCGAGCGGCTGGTCGGCAACGCGGCGTCGAAGATCTCCATGTCTTCGACCAAGTCGGCGACTGGACACCTTCTTGGTGCAGCAGGCGCCATCGAGGCGATCTTCACCACGCTCGCCATCCGCGACAATATCGCGCCGCCGACGCTCAATCTCGACAATCCCGAACGTGAGACGGCGATCGATCTTGTTCCGCACAAGGCTCGTGAGCGGGAAATCAATGTGGCGCTGTCCAACTCGTTCGGGTTCGGCGGCACGAACGCGTCGCTCGTGCTGCGCCGTTACGCGCAATAAAAGTCCTGTGCGGTGGAGCGGGTCTCCCTTACACCGCAACCGGCCGTCCTCTACGTTGCGTAGGAGGGCGCGCGAAAGCATAACGACCGGCAACGGCGTCTTTGAACGGCGGCAGAACCTGCTTTTGCCGCATTGCTTCGCGAAATAGCGAAGTGAGGGTCAAGTTTTAGAGGATTGCCGGTGAGCGATACGACGAACCAGAGCAACGATAGCCAGGCGCAGAAGGGACCGATCATCCCGAAGTCGCCGAACGAAGCCCTGCGTCCTGAGCGTGTCCCGGAGCCGCCGCGGCGGTCCAGGAAAGCCCGCGGCCAGGTCGTTCTTTTCCTGAACTTCATCATGACGCTGGCGGTTCTGGTCTGCGTCGTCGCCGTCATCGGCTTCTACTATGCCACATCGACCTATCGGAACCCCGGTCCGCTGCAGACCAACACCAATTTCATCGTCCGCAACGGCGCTGGTCTGGCCGAAATCGCCTCGAACCTCGAGCGCAACGCAATTATCAGCGATGCCCGCATCTTCCGCTATCTCACGGCAACGCATCTTTCTGCCGGTGAGAGCCTGAAGGCGGGTGAATACGAGATCAAGGCGAAGGCCTCCATGAGCGATATCATGGAGCTTCTGAAATCGGGCAAGTCCATTCTCTATTCCGTTTCCTTCCCTGAGGGCTTGACGGTCCGCCAGATGTTTGACCGCATGCTGCAGGACACCGTGCTCGAAGGTGACTTGCCGGCCGCACTGCCGACCGAGGGCAGCCTGCGTCCGGATACCTACAAATTCTCGCGCGGCACCAAGCGCGCGGAGATCATCGACCAGATGGCGGCTGCACAGCAGAAGCTCGTCGATCAGATCTGGGACAAGCGCGACTCCTCGCTGCCGCTGCGATCCAAAGTGGAATTCGTGACACTCGCCTCGATCGTCGAAAAGGAAACCGGCGTTCCCGACGAGCGTGCCCATGTCGCCTCCGTTTTCCTGAACAGGCTCGGCAAGGGCATGCGCCTGCAGTCCGATCCGACGATCATCTACGGTCTCTTCGGCGGCGAGGGCAAACCCGCCGACCGGCCGATCTACCAGTCGGACCTCAAGCGGGACACGCCTTACAACACCTATGTCATCAAGGGTCTGCCGCCGACGCCGATCGCCAATCCCGGCAAGGATGCGCTGGAAGCCGTCGCCAATCCCTGGAAGACGCAGGACCTCTATTTCGTCGCCGACGGCACCGGTGGCCATGTTTTCGCTGCGACGCTCGAGGAGCACAATGCCAACGTCAAGCGCTGGCGCAAGCTCGAAGCCGACAAGGGCTCGGACCCGAACATCGCAGTCGACGGCCAGCCGGAAGAGCAGCCGGCGGATAATGGCGCCACCGTCGTGCCGCCGAAGAAAAAGAAGATCAACTGATACTTTCGGGAGGCACGCATGGCTTTGCAGTCCATGACCGGTTTTGCGCGGCGCGAGGGAACGAGCGGCCGCTGGCGCTGGGCATGGGAATTGCGCTCGGTCAACGGCAAGGGCTTCGACCTGCGCCTGCGCCTGCCGCCTGGCCTCGAGCGCATGGAGGCAGACGTCCGCCGCCTCGCCGGCGAGAGCTTCAGCCGCGGCAACCTGCAGGCATCGCTATCCGTCACCGCCGACGAGAACCGTTTCGAGGCGGTGCTGAACAAGGAGGCGCTCGCTGCCGTGCTGGCCATGCGCGAGCAGTTGGACGGCGTCATCGATCCGTCGCCACTGAAGCTCGATACGCTGCTCCTGGTGCGCGGCATCATGGAATTCCGCGAAAGCGAGGATGGCGAGGAGGCGCTTGCCGCCCGTGACGCCGAGATCGCTGCCGGCTTGCTGGCCGCGCTTTCCGATCTGAGAGCAATGCGCGAACAGGAAGGTTCGGCGCTGACGCGTATCCTCCTCGACCATGTCACGACGATCGAAGGCCTGACACGAACGATCGAGCTCGATCCGTCTCGCTCGCCGCAGGAGATCGCCGCGCGGCTGGTCGCGCAGGTCGCCTTGTTGATGGATGGCATGGCCGCACTCGACCGCGACAGGCTGCATGCCGAAGCCGCACTGCTGGCGACCAAAGCGGATCTGCGCGAGGAAATCGATCGTCTCAAGGCTCATGTCGCCGCAGCGCGCGATCTCCTGGTGAAAGGTGGGCCTGCCGGGCGCCGGCTGGACTTCCTTGCACAGGAATTTAACCGCGAATCGAATACCATCTGCTCGAAGTCGAACGCCTCGGCGGTCACCGCTGCCGGCATCGAGTTGAAAGTCGTGATCGACCAGTTCCGCGAGCAGGTCCAGAATTTGGAGTAAGACATGAACCCGGCGAAATCCTCGCCCGTGCAGATCGCCCGCCGCGGTCTGATGCTTGTCATCTCGTCGCCGTCGGGCGCCGGCAAGTCCACCATCGCGCGCACGCTTCTGGAGACCGACAGGCAAATCGGTCTTTCCGTCAGCGTCACCACACGTCATCGCCGCCCGAGCGAAGTCGAGGATGTGCATTACCACTTCAAGAGTGTGCGCGAGTTCGAGCGGCTGCGCGATAGCGACGCGCTGCTCGAATGGGCCGAGGTGCATGGCAATTTCTACGGCACACCGCGCGAGCCGGTCGAGCAGGCCATGGCCGAAGGCCGCGACATGCTCTTTGACATCGATTGGCAGGGCGCCCAGCAATTGCAGGAGAAGATGTCGGCCGACGTGGTCTCGATCTTCGTGCTGCCTCCGACCATGACGGAACTCCAGTCGCGGCTGCATCGCCGTGCCGAGGATTCCGAGGAGGTCATCCAGACGCGCCTCGCCAATAGCCGCGCCGAGATCGCCCACTGGCGCGAATACGACTACGTCATCATAAACGACGATCTCAACGCCGCCCTCGACGCCGTCCAGTCGATCGTCAAGGCCGAACGCCTGCGCCGCGACCGCCGCCATGGCATGTTCGACTTCGTCCGTGCATTGCTGGAAGAGACGCCCTCGCTTTAGAGCAGCTCCTGGGAAAACCGCTTCGCACGTTCCTGAATTGCCCTACAGGCTGTTTGCCAGAAGGCAGAATTCCTCGACAGATAGGGTTTCCGCCCGCCGCGCCGGATCGATCCCGGCCTTGACAAGCAGGCTCTCGCCGCCGAGCGATTTCAGGCTTTGGCGCAGCATCTTGCGACGTTGGCCGAAAGCGGCCTGCGTCACTTTTTCCAGATTGGCGACAACGCAGGGGATCGGGTTTTCGCGAGGGGTCAGCTGCACGACCGTCGAAGTCACCTTCGGCGGCGGCGTGAAGGCTTGCGGCGGCACGTCGAAGGCCATGCGTGCCTCTGTTCGCCAGCCGCAGAGCACGCCGAGACGGCCGTAATGGTCGTCGTCTTCGTTGGCGACGATGCGCTCGCCGACTTCTTTCTGAAACATCAGCGTCAGCGACTGCCAGAACGGTGGCCAGGCTTTCGGCAGCAGCCAGTTGACCAGCAACTGCGTGCCGACGTTGTAGGGGAGGTTGGCAATGATCTTGATCGGGCCTTCCGGCGCCAATGTCTCGAAATCCGTCTTCAGCGCATCGCCTTCGATCACCTCCAGCCGGCCGGGATAATGATCAGCGATCTCGGCGAGCGCCGGCAGGCAGCGTGTATCCCGCTCGATAGCGATAACCTTCCTGGCACCGAGCGCCAGGATCGCGCGCGTCAGCCCGCCGGGGCCGGGGCCGACTTCGAAAACGGTCGCATCGTCGAGCGCCCCCGCCGTGCGGGCGATCTTCTGGGTGAGGTTGAGATCGAGCAGGAAATTCTGCCCGAGCGCCTTGCGCGCGTCGAGGCCGTGACGCTGGATCACGTCGCGAAGCGGCGGCAGGCCATCGAGTGCTGCCATCAGCGGCGGCTTTCCGCGCTGCGGCCGAGCTGGGCGGCAAGCTTCAGCGCCGCAACAAGGCTCTGCTCGCGCGCCAGTCCCTTGCCGGCGATGCCGAAGGCGGTGCCGTGATCCGGCGAGGTGCGCACGAAGGGAAGCCCGAGCGTCACGTTGACGCTGTCGTCGAAACCAAGTGCCTTGGCTGGGATCAGTGCCTGGTCGTGATACATGCAGACGGCGACGTCGTATCGCGCCCGCGCCTCGTCATGGAACATCGTATCGGCGGGCAGGGGGCCGATCGCATCGATGCCCTCGTCGCGCAGGCGCTCGATCGCCGGTCGGATGATATCCTCGTCCTCCTTGCCGATCGCCCCGCCTTCGCCCGCATGCGGGTTGAGGCCGGCAACGGCGAGCCGGGGCGCCTCGATGCCGAAACGCTGCCTCAGGTCTTCATGGGCGATCCGGCAGGTCTCCACGATCAGTTCGCCTGTCAGCGCCTGCGGCACGTCCCGGACTGGAATGTGGATGGTGACGGGAATCGCCCGGAGCTTCGGTCCAGATAACATCATCACCGGTGTCACCGGCCGGCCGGTCGCCCGGGCGGCGAGATCGGCGAGAAATTCGGTATGGCCGGGAAATCGGAAACCCGCCTCGTAGAGCACGGCTTTAGAGATGGGATTGGTGACGACCGCGAGCGCCTCGCCGGTGATGACAAGCGACACGGCTTTCTCGATCGCCGCGATCGTGCCTTTCGCCGTTGCCGCATGCGGCTCGCCGGCCACCACCTCGATACCGGCCGGTATGGTCATGACGGGCAGCGCGTCGGCAAACATGCCGGCGGCCTCGCTGGCTTTATCGGTCTCGCGGATCGAAACCGCCAGATTGAGCTGGCGGGCTCTCAGCGCCAAGACATCAGGATCGCCGATCAGGAAGAAAGGCGGCAGCCCGAGTTCACGCCGCCGGAGCCAGGCCATCAGAGTAATGTCCGGCCCGATGCCGGCGGGGTCGCCCTGGGTCAGCGCAAGCGGTCGCGAAAACGGTATCGCCATTGTCGGTCAGCGATAGGCGATCTGCGCCTTTTTGCGCAGTTCATCCAGGTATTTCTTGCTGTTTTCGTTTTCCGGGCTGGCGTCCTTGCCGCCCTTGGACTTGTCGAGATCTTCCTGGCGGAAGACCATTTCGGCGGCCTGGTCGTCGGAGACCTGCCGCTGGCTGCAGATTGCCAGGTATTCGACGCCCTTGTCGGTGACGCGGGTCCCTGTCGTGTTGCCCTTGGCCTGCTCGACCAACGGCTTCCAATCCGGCGGGATCTCGGGGGCGAGCATGCGGCCGAGATCGCGCACGGAAACGTCACGCATCGTCGCGGCAAACACCTTTGCCTGGTCGCAGCCCGGAAATTTCGAGCGCGACGCCTCGGCCTCGCCCTTGCGCTTGCCGGTGATGGCCCCGCGCTTGGCTTGCGGAATGACGAAGATGATCTGCTGCAGCATATATTCCGTCGTTACCGGCTTCTGCTTGTTGTTCTGCATCATGCGCGAGACGAGATCGTAGTTCGACAGCCGCGACGTCGAGCCGTAGCGGGCGTTGACCACACGCGGCCAGCTCATCTGCACGGCGATGAAACCCTTGAAATGGTCGACGCCGACACCGGCGCGATCGAGGATCTGCGACATCTGCTCGGGGGAAAGCTTGTTGCCGCTCGAAAAGCGCGCGAAAGACGCATCGACGTCCTGCTGCGAAACCGACATATGAACGCGAGCGACCTCCTGCCGCTTGAGCGCCTCGTCGATCAATTGCTCCTCGGCGGCCTTGGCATCGGCCTTCGTATGCTGCAGGCGCAGGAAGGCCTGGCGCTTGGCGACATCGCCGCTGGTGATGGCGGTGCCGTTCACCACGGCCTTGACTTCACTTGCCGCAAGCGCTGGACCGGCAAGGCCTGTCAGCAATGCAAGCGCTGCCCCGGCGAGGAACTTGGTTATGGCCTTTTTCGCGTCAATCATCTGTTGACCTCCCGATAGCGCCGCGAGACGTTGTTCGCGGCGTTCTTACCACAGTGCGAGACACGCGGAAATCGCTTCCATCACGGCGCGAAACCCCTATGCCTCAGATACCGACTGGCGGCAATGTCCTGCACAGGCATACGGCGAAAGAATGGCTTCAGGCCATGTTTGCGCCGACCGTCCGTCAGTTGAGGCCATCCGAGCTGTCTCCAGAATAGCCGACCTTGATGTCGCCGAGCGTGCGGAAGGTCAGCCGCGCGCCGATCGTCCAGTCACTTGCCGACTCGTCGTCGGAATCCCTGCTGTCGGTATAGGCGATCGTGAAGATCGTGCATTCGTCCTCATAGGACAGGCCAAGCGTCCGGCGGCTAATCACATCATTGTTCAGATCCCAGGCGATGCCGCCGAAAATCGACCAGTAATCCTTGAACTTGATTTTGCTGCTGGTCTGGATCTCGTCATTGTCCTCGTCGAAGCCATATGCCGGCTGGGCGCTGAGATGGGTGAAGGTCACCTGCGAAGAGAAGGTGTCGTTCTGGTAGGCCGTCGTCAGGTCGCCGCGGCGGAAATCGAAATCCTTCTCGTCGAGGCGGTAGGAGGCGGTCACGGAAACGCCGTACGGTGTCTCGATGCCACCGAGGCCGACATAGTCGGAGCGAGTGGTTTCAAGGCCGGAATCGGCGCCGACATTGACGAGGTCATCGGTCGCAAACGAGTTCTGACCGGCGATCTGGTACGATTGGCCGAAAATGCCGTGCAGCTTGTAACCGCTGTCGAAAGTACCGGTGTACTGGATGCCGACATTGGCGCGGGTACCGCCTTCGACGCGGTCGTAGCCCGAGAATTTGTCGCGGTCGAACAGTGAGGTGGCGTCGAAGACGAAGCTTTGAGCATCCTCGTTCGGCAGGCGGCCTGCGAGTTGCTCGTCGGGGCGGGCATAGATCTGTGCGATCGGCTCGAGGACATGAGTGCTATTGTCAGTCGTCATCAGGATCGGATAACGCATCTCTAGCCCGGCCGTGACCATCGAGCGGGTGGCGGAATTGCCGTCGTCGTAGTTGCCGGCGTAACCTGTGGGATCGTCCATGTTCAGCGCGAAGGCGTCGCCGCGCGCGGCCAGCAGCGGCGTGATCACCAGGCCGGTCGGCGTGACGTAGGTGCGCTTCCACTGTAGCTCGGCAGTCAGCCGCGAGGTCTGACCCTTCAGGCCGCGGAAGCGGTCGAAGCCGTCGACGGTATAGAAGTCGTCATGGGTGCGCGAAATATTTGTCAGGTTGACATCAGCCGAAAGCTCGCCGCCTGCCAGCGGCTGCGGCGCCACATAGTGATAGTCGAGCGACGGATAGACGATCGCCTGCTGTTTTTCGGCAGTGTTCTTCCGGTCGGCATCCTGGACGTCGAAATAGAACGCCCGCATGTCGAAATAATTGCGTTTCCCAAGTCCCGTCAGGTAGATCTGGTTGGTACGATCGGTGCTGGTCAGGCCGCGCAGCTTGTAGGTGCGCGAGAAGTTGTTGTCGCTCTGCATCATGACGTCCCAGCCGAACGTCCAGCGCGGATTGATGCGGAATTCGGCCTTCGATGCCACCATGCCACGCTGGCCGGCTTCGGCATCGCTGGTGCCGGAGCTGAAATTGTCCGGCTTTGCCTGGTCTATACCGGCGACGCGCAGGATATGCGTGCCATTTTCGAAGCGCTGGCGGAATTCGCCTTCGACGAGGAAGCCCTGGGCGGTGTAGCCGGTGGCGGTGACCGTCGCGTCCATGCTCGGCGAGATCACATAATAATAAGGAACGGAAAGTCCGAAGCCAAGATTCTGCGACAGGCTCATCGTCGGGAAGAGAAAGCCCGACTTGCGCTTCACCGTATTGTCGGGAACTTCCATGACCGGGACGAAGGCGATCGGATAGCCGAGCAGCTCGAAGCGGGCTCTCTCCAGGCGGATCGTGTGGGTCACGCCGTTCTGGATGACACGCTTGGCCTTGACCTGCCAGAAGGGTGCGCGCTTCGGATCTTCGGCGCAAGGAAGGCAGGCCGTGTAGACGCCCTTGTTGAGAATCATCTGCGTGCCGCCGACGCGCTCGCCGGTTTCGGCGACGATACGGGTATTGTCGGCAGTTTCGATGCGCAGCGAGTTCATGAACCCGTCAGCGAAATTGTCAGTCACGTCAAGGTTGTCGGCATAGATGCGGTTGCCGTCGGGGCTGACCAGCTCGATATTGCCGATCGCCATCATCCGGCCGGTCTTCTGATTGTACTCGACCTTCTGCGCGACCATCTTGTAGCCGGCATAATTGATCTGCACGCCGCCGACCGCCGACACCAGATCGGCGTCACGGTTATAGACGAGTTCATTGGCCGAAAGCAGAAGCTTGGCCTCTGCAGGAATCTTCTTCTCGATCGTTTGTTCGGGCGCGCTGACCTGGCCGTATGAGACCGGGACACTGCCGAAATAGGAACATAGAGTCGCGCCGACAAGCAGGGCAACCAGCTGTTTACTAAAATACTTGCGGTCGCCTACCGCCACTAGCCGTCCTCCTGATGAAGCAGAATAGTCGCACCCAAGGCCAGCGCGACGACCACCGGTATCCACGTCGCCACGAAGGGAGGCACGACTCCACTGCTTCCGAATGCCTTTACAAGCACGGTGATGACATAAAGCATGAAGCCCGAAAGGATGCCACCCAGAATCACGGAGCGGGATTGGTTGAACCGGCTAAATTTTAGAGACACTGTTGCAGCAATGAGAGTCATGGCCACCAGCAGCAATGGCTGGGACAACAGGGAGTTGAATTGCGTCTCCAACGCCTTGGTTGAGATGCCGAAGGATTTGGCCGCCGCAATCCGGTTGGAAAGGTCAAAGAAACCAATTGTTTCCGGCGCTGTCAGCCGCTCCTGGACGAAGTCCTGTTTCAGATTGGTGCGAAGTTGAACCGAAGCTTTACGCACCGGGATTTCGCCAGGCTGGCGCTCGACAACATTGTTAAGTTGCCAGTAACCATCTTCCAATTTTGCCGTGGCCGCGTCCTGTCTCAGAATGACCTGACCCCTTGAATCAAAATGGATCAGCACGGCGTCGATCAGCTTGGTTCCGTTATCCTGGACCGTCTGGGCGCCGATGATGACATCGTCCCGGCCACTGATCTGGCGCAGCCACGGAATCTGCGGGGCCTTGCGCAGAACCGCGTTCTCGCCGCGCCAGTCGGATTCGACCAGCAGTGCCTGGCGCTGTCCCCAGGCCGCAAGCGGGTTGAGCGCCGCCATCGTCAACAGGCCGAGCGCCAGCGAGCCGGCGATGAAGGGGAACATGAACTGCCAGACCGAAATCCCGGCTGCGCGCGTCACGACGAGCTCGTATTTGCGGTTGAGGCCGATCAGCACCGTCATGCCGACGAACAGCGCGATGAACGGCACCGTCTGCTGCAGGATGAGCGGCAGGCGCACGGCGGTCATCAGCACGCCGCCGCTGATCGTGTAGCCGGGCAGACCGGACATGCGGCCTGCCGTCTCGCTGAAATCGAGGAGGAAAGAAATCGCCGAGACGCCGATCAGGAACCAGCCCGTCGTTACTAGGTAGCGGCGAAAGAAATAACGCGACAATGTCCCGAACATCATTGGGCGGTGCCCCCGCCGGTCCTGCCGGTCGCGGCAAGCAGCCTTTCCTGCATCTGTCTCCAGAAAGACGAAATCCGGTCCCGAATGAACGAAGGCATGACCAATCGTTTGTGCAGGCCGAGGAAGACGATCGAGACGATGCTGCTGACAATCGGTATGGCATAGAGGACGGCGATATATTCAGGGTCGGTGTCGATCTGATTGGCCGCGTAGAAGGCCGCCCATCGCATCGCGAAGGCATAGGCGAGAGCGCTCACCATCGGATGCAGCCGCGCTTCACGGTGCGAGCGCGCATCGCCGGCGATCGCCAGTGAAAACAGGGCAAAGACAACGGGCAGGATCCAGTCCGTCAGCCGGCGGTGCAGTTCGGCGCGGTAGCTTTGCGGCCGGATCGTATAGTCCTTGTCGGCAGGATCTGGATTGAACAGGAACCACAGGTCACGGTCGCTGGCGCGCAACGTCGCCTGACCGCGACTCTCCGTCATGTCCGAGAGGTCGAAGGAATAGGAATCGAAATTGATGACCGAGACGTTGCCATCGGGTGTTTTGCGGTGCACTTCGCCTTCATGCATGATCAGGGTCGTGCCCGTATCGTCGACGGCGCCTTCCTTCGCATAATAGATCAGTTCGTAGGCCGGATCGCGCTCGTCGGCGACGAAAAGGCCCTTCAGCATGCGGCCGGCCATCCGCTGCGAGATCTGCACATAGAGGCCTTCATCAAGCTTGCGGAAGGTCTTTTCTTCGATCACCGAAGAGAGGAGATCAGCATAGGTCTCGGCGATCATCTGGCGCACGACGGTTTTTGCGCGCGGCTCGACAACGTTGTCGACGAAGAAGGAAAAGACGCTGATGACGGCGGCAAGCAGCAGGATCGGGCGGATCAACACGCTGCGCCGCGCCCCGGCCGCGTCGATGACGGTCAGCTCGGAATCGTTGTTCATCGTCGTCAGCGTCTGGGTGATCGCGATAACGAGGGCGAAGGGCAGCACGACGGGAATGATCGACGGCAGGATCATCGTTGCGAGCTTGGCGAACGAGCCGATCGACTGGCCGCTGTCGGTAACCAGATTGATGCGCTGCAGAACCTGAGTCGTCCAAATGATCGCCAGAACGGGCAGGAGCGCCACGAGAAACATCTGGCCGACGCGCCGCAATATGTATGTCTCGAGTAGTTTCATGCCTGCCCTTGAAAGCACCTGCACGCCCAAACGGCTTTGCAGGAGAATCCCTCTACGCTCTTTGTCGCGCTTTTGCGACAAGCTGGTGTCAAAAATTCATTCAAATTTCAGAATTTTTTTGATGCTGTTGCGACTCAGTTAACGCCAGCAACGCGGCGAAGACGACAAGCGATGAAAGCCATCCAAGAACGACGTCGGAAAGATAGTGCGCGCCGAAGGATAGCCGCATCGCCGGGGTGAGGATCGAGATCGCCGCCACAGGCGCCGCCAGCGTATAACGCAGGGGCTTCGGAACGAAGAGCAGAAGGCAGAAGAGCCAGCCGGCGCTTGCTGCCTCGCCTGATATGAACGAACAGTTCGAAACGCATTTCCCGGCAAGCGAACCTGCCTCGGTGAAATGCAGCGCACCGCCGAAAATGTCCGTCTGTATCGGCCGCGGCCGGCCCCAATGCTCCTTCAGGATGACATTGACGAGCAGCACCGGCCCGATCAGCAGCGTTCCGAGCGCGACTTTGAGCTTCTGCGCCCGCTCGGTGTTAAAGGTTGCGCCATGCTGCTGGTAGCATTCGACGAGTTTCCACAGCATCACGATCGCCACCACATAGGGCAAGCGGAAGAAGAGGGTGCGCAGTAGGTCGAAGGCCGCGACGTCGCGATAGGGAAAGCCGCCGCAGATGCTCCCGGCGGCGGCAGCCGCGTCGCAATCTGCGCCTACGAAAAAAAGCTGGGAAAAATAGATGTCTATTTCGGGGAAAGCCCGGAAGACGGCAAGCAGCGCCCACCACGTCCAAAACAGCAGCATGAATGCACCGAAAGTCGTTTTCGGCAGGCGGATTGCGAGGTCCCGCCATCGATTTTTCGAAAAAACTGTCAACGCGAATATCTACGAAACTGACGAAAACATGAGGGCCGTGATGGCCGCGGGCGACCATAACAATTGTCGCAAGCCATTGACAGACCCGCTAAACGCGAAATTATCCGCCAGGGACGGATTTCAAAGAATCCCAGCGGAGAAGACATGTCAGTAAAGATGGAAATTTCATTCTCGAAGTCGGCAAAGCTCAGTGGCGGCCTGGCGATCCTGTTGAAGACTGCGGAGGCCGACAGCGCTGCCGGTGCCGAAACAGTCGACCCGGCAGGCGTGATCGCCAAGGCTGCCAGGATCGCCCGATTCTCCGCGAAATCCATGGGCGCGCTCGATATTGTCGCCCCCGAAGGCGCGTCCGTCGACCGCATCGTTGTTATCGGGCTTGGCAAGGTCGCCGAACTCACCGCCCATGACTGGCTGAAGGCCGGCGGTGCCGCAGCATCGAGAATCAAGAATACCGATAAGGCTGCTGTCTTCATCGACGTGCCCGGGCTCGAGACGAGCGCCCGGGCAGCCGCCGATTTCGCGCTGGGTATGCTGCTACGCGCCTATAGCTTCGATACCTACAAGACAAAGAAGGGCGACGAGGAGGAAAAACCGGCGAAATCCGTCAAGGTGACGATCGTCAGCGCCGATCCGGGTGGTGCCAAGAAGGCGTTTTCCGATTCCGAAGCGATCGCCGGTGGCGTCAATCTTGCCCGTGACCTCGTCAACGAACCACCGAACGTGCTCGGCCCCGTCGAGTTCGCCGCCAAGGCGAAGGAACTGGAAAAGCTCGGCGTCGAAGTGGAAATCCTGACGGAGCGGGAGATGCGCCGCCTTGGGATGGGCGCCCTTCTCGGCGTCGCCCAGGGCTCCGTGCGCCCGCCGCGCCTGGCGGTCATGCAGTGGAAGGGCGGCAAGGGCAAGGATCGTCCCGTCGCCTTCATCGGCAAGGGTGTCGTCTTCGATACCGGCGGCATTTCGATCAAGCCGGCCGCCGGCATGGAGGACATGAAGGGCGATATGGGCGGTGCGGCAGCCGTCACCGGCCTCATGCATGTGCTCGCCTCCCGCAAGGCTGCCGTCAACGCGGTCGGCATCATCGGCCTAGTCGAGAACATGCCTGACGGTAACGCCCAGCGTCCAGGCGACATCGTCACGTCGATGTCCGGTCAGACGATCGAGGTGATCAACACCGATGCCGAGGGTCGCCTCGTGCTCTGCGATGCGCTCTGGTACTGCAACGACCGCTTCAAGCCGCAGTTCATGATCAATCTCGCCACGCTGACCGGGGCGATCGTCGTGGCGCTCGGCAATGTGCATGCCGGCCTGTTCTCCAATGACGACCAGCTTTCCGCCCAACTGACGGCAGCCGGCCTTTCGAGCAATGAGAAGCTTTGGCGCATGCCGCTCGGCAGGGACTACGACAAGCTGATCGACAGCAAGTTCGCCGATATGAAAAACACCGGCGGGCGACAGGCGGGCTCGATCACGGCGGCGCATTTCCTCAAGCGCTTCGTGCAGGAGACGCCTTGGGCGCATCTCGATATTGCCGGCACGGCGATGGGCTCGCCGCAGGACGAGATCAACCAGTCCTGGGGTTCCGGCTTCGGCGTGCGCCTGCTCGACGAGCTCGTTCGCGCCCATTATGAATCCTGATGACGGACGTTCTCTTCTATCATCTGACCGAAACCAGGCTGGAGGACGCGCTTCCGCCGCTCATCGACAAATGCGTCGAGCGCGGCTGGCGCGTTGCCGTCCAGACGCGTGAGCCGGCGCGGCGTGACGCTCTCGATCAGCATCTTTGGACTTTCCGCGAGGAGAGCTTCCTGCCGCACGGCACCGACGAGGCAGATTTTGCCGAAAGCCAGCCGGTGCTTTTGACGGTGACATCAGGCAATGCCAATGCGGCGACCGTGCGTTTCATCGTCGACGGCGCCGAGCCGCCGCCGGCCGATGCCTATGAGCGAATCGTCTTCATGTTCGACGGTCACGACCAGGTGCAGCTGGAAGCCGCCCGTGCGCAATGGAAGAAGCTGAAGGGCGAGGGGCATAACCTCACCTATTGGCAGCAGACGTCAGAGGGGCGGTGGGAGAAAAAGGCCTGAGCGGTTTACCGCGACACGACGCTGTAACACTTTGAATTGCTGCATGAAGCCGTCCAACTTCCCTCTCACCGGCCGATGGAAGCCATTACCCGTTCGACCCTTTGTCCTCGTCGAGGTTCGTCAGGATGTTGAGGGGGACGATCCCTCCCGCACCTTCCGACGGATTGAGCGCCTCCACTGCCAAAACCCGCTTTCCGCTCGGACTGACGAAAGCGAATGCCCACGCGCTGTCGGCAAAAGGGCTGACCGGCATTTCCGCCCAGCCGGCTTGATGGACAAGGCGTTCGGCATAATAAGCCTTGATGCTCTGCGGGTTGGTGGTGCTGTCGAGATTGCGCGCCAGGATACGCACCGATTTCTCTCCGAACCGCCCTTCCAGTTGGTCCAGCACCTTTTTGGTGGCCTGCCAATCCTGGGCCTGGGTCGCCGATCCGAAGGAATATTCCTCGGATCGGGAAACGCCCGGTGCATCAGGAGGCATGACGACCTGTTCGCCCGAACATGCTGCAAGGCCGAGAAGCGGCACCGCAAGGATGCCAATCTTCAACACGCGGAAAAATCGGCCCATGCGGCGGATTTTGTTGCTCATGAGCGGCTGCCCCCGAACATTATTGCCATAGGCCGGCAAATCTTGCCGGTTTCTATGACGTTATTACGACCCTCAGTCGTGGAACGCGTCGACGAACTTCCGCTTGCCGAGCATGAAGGCGTCGGCGACGTGGCGTAGCGGCGCGAGGTCGACATCCGATTTGCCGGCCTTGATGATTTCGGCGAAGCGACGGTAGAGCGAGGGATATTCCTGCTCCGGCTCGGCGAATCTCAGCGCGCCGTCGATCAGAAGCTTGGCGCCGCCCTCGGCGAGCACCATCTGGCCGGCTGCCGTCTCCGCGACGATGTCCCAGCTTTGCTTGCCGGTCTGAAGCCAGTCGAATTCGGCGTGAACCGGCAGGCCATCGGCATTGCGGAAGTGAATGTCGGCCGCGATCGGCGCATCGCGATTCTCGGGAAATTCGAGCACGGCCTCGGTGATGAAGATCGGCCGCGGCAGGATATGGGTGACGATCGACAGCGCATTGATGCCGGGATCGAAAACGCCGAGGCCGCCGGCCTGCCAGATCCATTCCTGGTTCGGATGCCAGTGGCGGACATCCTCCTTCCAGATCACATGCACGCTTTTGATCGTTGTCGAGGCAAGAAACGCCTTGGCGGCCTCGACGCCCGGCGCATAGCGCGAATGCCAGCTGGCAAAGAGCGACGCCCCCTGCTTGCTCGCCAGTGCTTCGAGATCGGCCACTTCGCTCAGCGTGGCGCCGGGCGGCTTTTCCAGGAAGACGTGCTTGCCGGCGACGAGCGCCTTATAGGCTGCCTCGTAGCGGTATTGCGGCGGCATGCAGAGCGAAACGGCATCGATCGACGGCTCGGCGTCGAGCATCGCTTCGATCGTCGTATAGCTCTTGACGCCTTCGACCGTGCCGTGGCGGCTTGCCGTGGCGACGAGCGCAAAATCCGGGTTCTTGGCGATGGAGGGAAGGTGCTGGTCGCGGACGATCTTGCCGACGCCGACGATGGCGAGATTGATAGGAGACATGGTGTTTCGCTCGAGCCTGTATGAAAAGTATGATTATTGACGCGTTTGTATCAGAAAGAGGCGTGCCGACAAGCTCTCCTCCTCCATTCTATGACATCCTATCGCATGATAGTTTGGCGAAGGAAGCTGTAACCCATCGCTGCGCGGGCGGCGCGCTCTTCGGAGTTGCCGTCGCCGCCATGCCCGCCGGAGCCGAATTCATGGAAGAGCGGCCGGTGTCCTTCTTCCTCCAGCCGCGCGGCAAAGCGGCGCGCATGCGAGGGATGCACACGGTCGTCATTGGCTGAGCTTTCGACATAGATCGGCGGATAGGTGACCTCGGTCGCCGGCCTGACATTGTGAAGCGGCGAATAGCCGAGCATGAAATCCCGGTCCACCGGCGTCTCCGGGTCGCCGTATTCGTCCATCCAGGCTTGCCCTGCGCTGAACAGGTGGAAGCGTGTCATATCGAGGACCGGCACCTGGCACCAGACAGCGCCGAAATCATTGGGATAGCGCGTCAGCATCACGCCGGTCAGCAGACCGCCATTGCTGCCGCCCTGGCAAGCGATCCGCGACGCCACGGTATAGCCGCGGGCGACGAGATCGCGGGCGATGGCGACGAAATCGGCAAACGCCCGGTCTCGCCCCTGCCGCTTGGCGCTGCGATACCAGTCGGGCCCGAATTCGCCGCCGCCGCGGATATAGGCCTGCACATAGGCGCCGCCTTGCTCCAGCCAGCGTCCTGTTACCCCGGAATAGTTCGGCGATAGCGAAACATCAAAGCCGCCATAGCCGTAAAGCAGTACCGGCAGCGCGCCCTTGGTCCACTGCTTCGGCAGGACCAGCCGGTAGGCAACCTTCGTTCCGTCCTCGGAAACAGCCTCCAGCAGTTCGGATGACATATCGGTCGCATCGAAATAGCTCGGCGCTGTGGCGACGAAAATCGGTTCGGCCTGCTTGCCGCGATCCGACAGCTCGAGGCGGTAACAGGCCGGAGGCTGCAGGAAGCCCTGGCCGACGATGTAGAGCGTATCGTCGCCAAGATGCAGATCCGCATGGAGCGGCCTGAAATGAGCCGTCTGCATGTCCGCCGGCAGTGCGATTTCGCGCTGCTCGGCGTCGGGCCTCGTCAGGTCCAGCACCACGAGACGCGGACGCAGCCGATCGGAGATGAGGAAGACGCACCACTCGCGCATCAGCATCATCTGCGAGACCGACTGGCCCTCGCCAGGCTGAAACAGGATCCGCTCCGGCCCAAGCAGGGCTGTCTCCGAGCGGGGATCGAAGCGCTGCAGCACGAGGCTGCCGGTCGCAACGCGCTCATCGGTCTTTGCCCGCCAAAGGCAATGATCATGATTGAACTGGAAATCGGCTTCCTTAGGCAGATCGATGCGCCGCTGCGTCCCGTCGTTGGCGATCAGGAAAGCGCTGGCGACGCCGATCTCGTGGGCGGCGACGAAAATGTCGATCAATCCATGATCCGCCGAAGCGCCTGATAGAGCAGGGTCGATGATGAGATTGAAGCCGTAGACGTCCTCATCTGCTGCTTCGAACATGACGGCAGCCTCTTCCGGTCGCTGCCCGCGCTTCAATCGCCGCCCGACCCGTGGCCATCCGGAGCGGGTCGCCGAAAATCGGTCGATGGAACCGAAATAGCAGATTTCGTCGCGGCTCAGCCAAGTGGCATGCGATCGTGCAGCCGGCGTATCGAAGCCGCCCTCGACAACCTGTTTCCGCCCGGCGTCGAATTCGAGCAGGCGGAGAAGGTCGGAGCCGCCGTCCGAAAGTGTGAGCAGTACCCGTGTCGGTTCCCATGGGCAGGTGACGGCGCCGCGCCAGTTCCAGCGCTTGCCTTCGCGCACGCAGAAGGCATCGAGATCGAAGACCGGTTCCCAGCCGGCATCGGGCAAGGGCTGCTGATCCGCGGGCAGGCGGAGCCAGACGCCGAGCGGATTATCCTTGCTCTGCCGGAAATCGAACAGCCACCCGCCTCGGCGCATCGGGACAATCAGCCTGTCCTGCCGTTCGATCAATGCTTTTATCGCATCGCGATCCCTAGCGAATTCCGGTGTTCTCAGTGCCTTGTCGGAAAGCCCGTTATGCTCGTCGATGAATTGGCGGGTACGCGGATCGTCGTCCGTTTCGAGATGAAGGTTCATGTTCGGCCTGCCTGATTCCATTGACGTGGTGTATCTAGCCAATATTTCGCACAGTTAGGGCGAAAATAGTGCCGGCCGCGCGAGGCCGAGATGCTCGCGCAGTGTCGAGCCATCATATTGGGTGCGGAACAGGCCGCGTTCCTGCAGGATTGGCACGACCATCTGCGTGAAGTCTTCGAGCCCTTCGGGAAAAAACGGCGGCATGACGTTGAAGCCGTCGGCGGCGCGGCTTTCAAACCATTGCTGCATCCGGTCGGCGATCTCGACCGGCGTGCCAAGCACGATATGGTGGCCGCGGCCGGCGGCAACGCGCAGCGCCAACTGACGGATGGTCAGGTTCTCGCGCCTTGCAAGCGCGGTCAGCAATTCGGCACGGCTGCGCAACTGGTCGGAGATCGGAAGGTCCGGCAGAGGGCCATCGACATCGTAATCGGCAAGGCTGTGGCCGATGCGTTCTTCCAGAAGCGGCATGGCGCTTTTGATGTCAGTCCACTTGTCGAGTTCTGCAAGCTTGTCCGCGGCTTCCCTGGCGGTGCGGCCGATCACCGGCAGGAAGCCCGGCATGATGGCGACCTCGTCCGGCTGACGTCCGAAGCGCGCGACGCGCTCCTTGACGCTCTTGTAGAAGGCCTGCGCCTCTTCGAGGCTCTGCTGCGCGGTGAACACCACGTCGGCGGTGCGGGCGGCAAGATCCTGGCCGGGGCCGGATGAGCCGGCCTGGATCAGGATCGGATGGCCCTGCGGTGTGCGCGGAATGTTCAGCGGCCCCTTGACTGAGAAATACTTGCCCTTGTGATCGAGCACATGGAGCTTGGCAGGGTCGGCATAGACGCCGCTCTGCTTGTCCTTGACGAAGGCGTCGTCATCCCAGCTGTCCCACAGTCCGCGCACGACGTCGACGAATTCCTCGGCCACGGCGTAACGCTCATCGTGCTCCGGGTGCGCCTTGGAGAAATTGTTCGCCGTGCGGGCATAGGATGTCGTGACCACGTTCCAGGCGGCCCGGCCGTGGCTCAAGTGGTCAATCGAGGCGAAGGCGCGGGCAGTGTGATAGGGCTCCCCATAGGTCGTGGATGCGGTTGCCGCGAGGCCGATCTTGTCTGTCACCACGGCGAGCGCCGAAAGCAGCGTCAAAGGCTCGAAACGCGCGATCGTCGAGGGATGAGCATCGATGCCGCTGGTCAATCCGTCGGCCAGAAAGACCATGTCGAATTTCGCTGCTTCGGCGATCTGGGACACGCGTCTCAGCAAGTCGAAATTCTCGCTTCCCGCCTCGGCGTGAGGATGACGCCAGCCGGATACGTGGTGGCCGGCCCCTTGCAGAAACAGGCCCAGGTGGATTTCTCTTTTGCGAGTCATGACAATATCCTTCGTCATTCTGGATTTTGGGCGGCATCCTGGTTGAGCAGCGCCAGAAGTTGGCGAAGGTCGGCCGTGCTGCTCATTGTCCGGACGAGCGACGGGACATCCGCGAAGGCGGGATTGCGCGCAGTTGCGTCGCGAAATTTTTCGGCCGGATCGCTCAGCCCCGGCAGGCCGTCGAAGCGGCGCTGTATCGCGCTGCCGTCGCGAAGCACGATATCGACGATCACGAAGCGGGTGCGTGGATCGCTCGACATGCGCGGCGCAGTCTCGTCGTGGCGGCGGCCGGCGCGCCGGGCAAGGTCCATCAGGCGCGGCAAGACAGGCCGCTCGTCGAAATGGTCGAGCCGCAGAGCCCCGTCGATGAGGGCGGCGGCGAACACGTATTCGGGACTGAAGCGCGCCTCGATCCCATTGCCGGGCTTGCTCACCACCAGGGCGGCATCGGCGCCGGGCGGGTAGGTGAAGGTGATATACTCGATCGCATCAGCCTCCAGACCTTCCCGGTTGAGGCCGATGCCGAGAGACGCGACCGGATGGCTGGCGGTGCAGCAGGGATAGGCCTTCAGCGTCAGCCCGGGCGCCACGATCTGCCATGGCGAACCCCAGTTCTCGGTCACGGCGGACGGGCGTTCCGCGCCGAAGGCATAGACCGAATGGAAGCCGACCGGATTGTCGAGGAAATCCGGCGCGCCGCCGAAACCTGCAGCGGCCATCCTCGCCGACAGGAGCCCGGATCGCGCCGCCATGCCGGCGTGGAAAGGTTTGGCGTCCGTGCCGAACTGCAGCCGCAGGCCGGACGATTGCGTTGCCGCAAGGCCCAGCGCGACGGCGGTCTCGTCGATGGAGGCGCGGGTCAAGTGGGCGATTGCCGCCGCCGCGCCGATCGTCCCGAGCGTCGCCGTGGCATGGAAACCGTTCTCGTAGTGCTTTGAGCCGAGCGACAACCCCAGCCGCGCCATGGCTTCGAGCCCGACGATATAGGAGGCGATCAGCGCATCTGCGGAAAATTCGCGCTCGGCGGCGAACGCCAGCAGGGCCGGGATGATCACGGTCGTCGGATGGCCGCGCACGCTTGCATGCACGTCGTCATAATCGAGCACATGGCCGGCATGACCGTTGACGAGCGCCGCGACCAGCGGATCGGTTCGGCGCGAGCTGCCGAGCAGGATCGCTTCGCCCGCCAGATTGGCACCGACGGTATCTGCCAGAATGCCGGTCGTGCGGTCGCCGGCGCCTGCGATCGCACAGGCGAGAAAATCGATGCTCGCCGTGCGCGCCGCGTCCAATGCCACGGGATCTTTCGATGGATCCGAGGAGATGATCGCCTGGGCGAATGCCGAAGTCAGGGGCGCGAATGTGCTCGTCATGAAAAAATCCTAGATGCCTTCGCGCACTGGCCCGCGCCCACCGGCGAGACCACCGACGAATTGGCGGATACGGGGATTGTCGAAGGTGTGGAAAATCTGTTCAGGCGAGCCTTGGTCGACGATGCGGCCGTTCTCGGTGAAGACGACGATGTCGCTGATCTCCTCGGCGAACCGCATTTCGTGGGTCACGAGGATGCTGGTCATGCCGTCGCGGATGAGGTCGCGGATCACCCACAGCACTTCGCCCACCGTCTCGGGGTCAAGCGCCGAGGTGACTTCGTCGAACAGCACCAGTTCCGGCTTCATCGCCAGCGCGCGGGCGATCGCGACGCGCTGCTGCTGACCACCGGAAAGCTGGCCGGGATAGGCGCCGGCCTTTTCCGAAAGCCTGACCTTGTCGAGCAGTTCGCGTGCGAGTTTTTCCGCTTCGCGCCGCTCGACGCCGAGGATGCGGGTCGGGGCCAGCACGATATTGTCCAGCACGCTCAGGTGGGGAAAGAGATTGTACTGCTGGAAGACGATGCCGATACGCTTGCGCAGCGCGATGCGTTCGCTCTCCTTGGCCAGTTGATCGACGCGGGTGCCGTCGACCGTGATGCGGCCGCGCTGCGGCGCCACCAATGCGTTGATGCAGCGCAGGATCGTCGACTTTCCCGAACCGGACGGGCCGATAATGGAAACCGCATTGCCCTTATTGACGGTGAGGTCTATGCCCTTCAGCACCTCCGTCTGGCCGAAGGACAGGTGCACGTCTTCCAGTCGCACGATCGTTTCGTCGGTTTTTGCGTTCATCATTCAAATCCTCAGGCCGTCTTGAAGCGCCGCTCGAGGCGTCGGGTCAGGCGGGCGATCGGGTAGCAAAGCGTGAAGAAGGCGGCCATCACCACGATATAGGCGATGATCGTGAAATCGAGGCGGCGCACGGATGTGCTGGCATCGGTTGCCGCATGCAATAGTTCGTGCACGCCAACCAGCGAGGCGAGCGACGTGCCCATGGTGATGGAGGCCAATATGTTCATCCATGGCGGCAGCGAGCGCCGCAGGCATTGCGGCAGGATGATCCAGCGCAGGGCCTGGCCGCGCGAAAAACCGAGCCCCTTTGCCGCTTCCCATTGCGTGGTCGGGATCGAAAGGATGGCGCCGCGGGTGATCTCGGCCACATAGGCGCTGGCCGGTATGGCAAGGCCGATCACCGCCTTCATCCAATCCGGGAAGGGCAGATAGTTGCCGGCCACCACGATTTCGAAGGGAAAGATGTAAGTCGTCGCGAAGATCAGCACGAGATGCGGGGCATTGCGGAAGACTTGCACATAGGCGACGACCGGGTAGCGCACCAGCTTGAAGGGAACCAGTTCCAGTATGCCGAACACGGCTCCGACGGTCGTTCCAAGCGTCATCGCGCACAGGCTGATGACGACGTTCATCATGAAGCCCGAGCCGAGATAGGGAAGCCACGTCACCAGTTCGCGCCCCAGCGTCAGGTCGGCCAGCGACCAGAGGACGATAACAAGCGGGAGTGCCGTAAAGCCGATATTGCGCAGCAGGCGACCACTCCTGCGCTGCTCGGAAAGTACCGCAGTCGTCATAGGCCATACCCCGGAATGGCGAGCTTGCGCTCCACCCACAGGCCGATGCGGGCAACGGCAAGGTTGATGATGCTGAAGAACAGCAGAATGACGATCATCAGTGACACCACGTTGTCGCGCTGCGTCCAGACCATGATCGAGGCATAGGTAATCTCGCTGACTGCAATCGCATTACCCACCGTCGTCAACTTCACGAGATTGATGAGATTGTTGACGATCGCGGGCAGCGATGCCCTCAATGCCAGGGGAACTTCGACGTAACGGAGGATCTGCAGCGTGCTGAAGCCGATGCCGCGCGCCGCTTCCACCGTGGCCGACGGCACCGCCTCGATACCTGCGCGGATCGCCTCGGCATGCAAGGCGGCGATGTGCAGTCCGACCACCGCCACCACCCAAAAGAAGGGTGTCAGCGGATTGTTCTGCGTCCCGCCGACCAGGTTCGATACGAATGTATTGAGAACGAGGAAGCTGAACATCAACTGTACCAGCGTCGGCGTGTTTCGGGTGATTTCCACGAAAGCGCGGACCGGCGTCGATAGCCAGGGCTTGCCGGATGTCAGGCAGGCGGCAAACAGCAGCCCGGCAATCAGGCTGACGGGGATCAAGAGGGCAATCAGATAGAGCGTGGTGATGAAACCATCACGCCATATCTGCGCCTCGTACCCCGTCGCTAGGAACTCGTAGTTAAGGCCAAGCCTGTTCGTCAGGTTGACGAACAGGCTGGTCATGCTGGTGTCGTGCATGTCGATCCGCCAGTGTAACCTGTCTTACTTGCCAGCCGACAGGGTCTTGCGCTCTTGTTCGAGATAGTCGGTATTGCGGAGCCGGTTCGCCTTCGCAAATTCCAGGAGCTTTCCTGACGTATGGAGCTGCCGGATCGACTTATCGAGTGCCTCGGCCGTCTCCTTTTCGCCTTTTCGCACCCAGATTACCGAGTCGGAAGGGAGCAGTTCGGTCGGGAAGAGAATGGTGTAGTCCTTCCACTCCTCGGGCCGGTCCTCCAGCAGAAGGCCGACGGTTGCGCCGACATGGACGGCGGCGACACAATTGCCGCCCTGCAGTGCCAGCAGCGATTCCGGCTGGCTCGGCAAGCCCTTTACCTCGGCGCCGTATTGTTCGATGAGCGGCTGCGTGAAGTTCGACCCTTGCGAAACGCAGACCGGCTTTCCCTTGAGATCTGCCCAGTCCTTCAGGCCGCTGTCCTTGCGTCCGACGGCAGCACCGCCGCTGCGATCATACGGCGTCGCCACCCAATCAAGAACTTTGGCGCGGTCCTCGGTATATTGCATGTTCGCAATCAGGATATCGACCTTGCCCTGCTGGAGAAATTGCACCCGGTTCGGGGGCGTGACGGTGACTGTTTCCAGCTTGACGCCAAGATCGTCCGAGAGCGCTTTTGCAATATCGAGATTGTATCCCTTCTGCGTTTGCGATGTCGGATCGATATAGCCGAAGGGCGCCCCCGAGAGGATGACGCCAACGGTAAGGGTGCCGCGGGCTTTGATGCGGTCGAGTGTGGCATCCGCGGATGCCTGCGTTGCCGCCAACAAGGTAATCGACATGGCGAGGAGCGCCTTCGGGAGAAATTTGCGTGACATGTTTGAGCTCCGTCTTGGGAAGGTAGAAGGACCGGTTCAGGTCCCCGAGCAATTGCAGCACTCTTTGGCTCGACTGCTATGGCGTGGATGTGCGCCACTTTGAGGTGAGGCCGAAAAGGCTGGTGAT
The DNA here is from genome assembly GCF_056406515.1 of Rhizobium sp. P1_B8. Classification (NCBI taxonomy): domain Bacteria; kingdom Pseudomonadati; phylum Pseudomonadota; class Alphaproteobacteria; order Hyphomicrobiales; family Rhizobiaceae; genus Rhizobium; species Rhizobium sp. P1_B8. The sequence continues at coordinate 85,348 of NZ_JBFTZZ010000027.1, forward strand.
GAGATGGACGTCGGCTTCCCGCGCAATATTGGCCATGCTTCTCCGCGCTGATAGAAAAGAACGCTGACCGCATCGCATTCCTGCGCGAATCGGCAACTGGACGGCTTTGAAAGGCATAGGGAACCAATGAGAGAGAAGGAACGTTCTGTCTCAGAGAAAATCATCATTGTGATGGATTTTGTAGATTTTATTTTCTGAAATAGGCGCGTTCGTTGAAAAATCTTGTGCACGAGAGGGTTGCTGATCGGCAACCTTCCCGCCCGGTAATGGCATCAAAAATCGGATTTTGCTCGGCCGAACTCCGGCCGTCTTGCGGCTAATCCCGACTGGGCAACCCGCCTTAGCGGATCGTCACGAAATCGGCCGAGGCGAGGACGTTGTTCGGCGCCGGCGTCTTCTTGAATTTCAGCGTCACCACCTTGTAGCCTTCGGTTTCGAGTTTCGAGAGCAGGGTTGGTAGCATCGTCGCCGTGCGTTTGTGGATGTCATGCATCAGGATGATGCCGCGGCCGCGCTTGTGCAAGAGGTTCATCGTCCGCTGCGTTATGGAGACCGGCGTCGTGGTGAAGTAGTCCTTGCTGTCGATATCGACATCCATGACCACCATGTCGCGCATGGCGACCGCGGCGCGCAGCCTGTGGCTCTCGGCAAGATAAGGGAAGCGGAAGAAGGAGACATCGGTTCCGGTCGCCTTGGTCACCGCCAATTCGCCCTTGATCACCTCGGCCATCGCCGCGTCGAAACTCAGCGAAGCGAGGTTGGCGTGGTCATAAGTGTGGCTGCCGATCGTGTTGCCGTCCTGGGCGACCTTGCGGGCGAGCGCCGGATGCATCTCGGCCATCTCGCCGACCATCATGAAGGCGCCCTTGACGCCGAACTGGTCGAGGATTGCCAGCACCTTATCGGTCCGGCCGGGGATCGGGCCATCGTCGAAGCTGAGGATCACTTCCTTGTCCTGGAGCTTGAGATCGGCGAGCGAGGAGACCTCCAGCGTTCGTCCGGCCAGATGGTGCCAGCCGGTTAGGCGCGGCGTCGCATCGTCGCCGGCATAGGCAAGTTTCCGCTCTTCGGGCGCGATCACCGAGGAGGTCTTGATCGATGTGTCAGGAGCGGATTGTCTGGTGGTGCTGCAGGCGGAGAGGGCGGCCGTGAGGGCCATGCAGGACAGAACGAAAAGACGATACATGGAAAGGGCTCAACAAATCGGTAACGAATGTTGAGACAACCTTTCGGATTATGGTTAACGATCGGTTGATAATGGCCCAAATTGCGTTGATGCGCGGCACTTCGCCACGCATTCGATGAGACCTGTGGCTATCCCGCCATCGCTTCTTCGTATTCGGCCGACAGCATCAGCCAGTCTTCCTCGGCGGCAGCCAGTTTTGCAGCAGCTTCGCCGCGCTGTTTTGCCTTCTCGGCGGCTTTAGCGGGCGTCTTCTCGTAAAGGACCGGATCCGCAAGTTCCGCGTCAAGCGCCTGAATCTGTTTCTCCAGCTTCGCCGTCAAGGATTCGATTTCGTTGATCTTTTTCTTAAGTGGCGTCAGTGAGGCGCGACGTTCGGCATTGAGCTTGCGCTGGTCGGCCTTCGATGTCGCGTCTTCAGTTAGCTGCGGCTTTTCTTCTTTTTTTTTACCGGATGTGACGATGAGGTCGCGGTACTCGTCCATATCGCCTTCGAAGGTCGTCACCGTACCGCCATTGACCAGCCACAGCCGATCGACCGTCGCCTCGATCAGATGGCGATCGTGCGAGATCAGGATGACGGCGCCTTCATAGTCGTTGAGCGCCTCGATCAGCGCGCGGCGGCTGTCGATGTCGAGGTGGTTGGTCGGCTCGTCGAGGATCAGCAGGTTCGGCGCATTGAAAGCGGCGAGCCCCATCAGCAGGCGGGCTTTTTCGCCGCCGGAAAGATCCTTGGCGGCCGTCGCCATCTTTTCGGTCGCAAGCCCCATCTGGGCGACGCGGGCGCGCACCTTGGCTTCCGGCGCACCCGGCATCAGCCGGCGCACATGCTCCACCGGCGATTGCTCGGGGATGAGGTCGTCGAGTTGGTGCTGCGCGAAGAAGCCGATCTTCAGGCTCGGCGCGATCTTCACTTCACCGCTCTCCGGCGCGAGCCGGCCGGAGATGAATTTGGCGAAGGTCGATTTGCCGTTGCCGTTCGAGCCGAGCAGGGCGATCCGGTCGTCATTGTCGATACGAAGATTGAGGTTCTTCAGGATCGGATTGCCGGGCTCATAGCCGACGGCGCCACTCTGGATCGCGACGATCGGCGAAGCCGGCTGCTTTTCCGGCTCGGGAAAAGTGATCGGCTGCACATGGTCCTCGATCACCGCAGCGACCGTTCCCATGCGCTCGAGCGCCTTGACACGCGATTGTGCCTGTCGGGCCTTGGAAGCCTTGGCCTTGAAGCGATCGATGAAGCCCTGCAGATGTTTGCGTGCCGCGTCGTTCTTGGCCTTGGCCTTCGTCTGCAATTCGTCGGCTTCCGCCTTCTGCCGCTCGAACTGGTCGTATCCGCCGCGATAGAAGGTAAGCTTCTTCTGGTCGAGATGGACGATCGCATTGACCGCATTGTTCAGGAGGTCGCGATCGTGGCTGATGATGATGACGGTGTGCGGATAGCGCCTGACATAGTCTTCCAGCCACAGCGTGCCTTCGAGGTCGAGATAGTTGGTCGGCTCGTCGAGCAGAAGCAGGTCCGGCTCGGAAAACAGCACGGCGGCGAGGGCGACGCGCATGCGCCAGCCGCCGGAGAAGGAGGAGGCGGGGCGGGCTTGCGCCGCCTTGTCGAAGCCGAGGCCGGCAAGAATACTCGCCGCGCGCGCTTCGGCCGAATGCGCGTCGATATCGACAAGGCGCATCTGGATTTCGGCGATGCGGTGCGGGTCGGTCGCGGTTTCCGCCTCGGCAACGAGGGCGGTGCGTTCCTTGTCCGCGGCAAGCACGATCTCGATCAGAGCGTCCTCGGTCGCCGGTGCTTCCTGCGCCACCTGGCCGATGCGTGCGGCCTTCGGGATCGACACCGATCCGCTCTCCGAGCCGAGATCGCCGGTGATGACGCGAAAAAGCGTGGACTTGCCGGCGCCGTTGCGCCCGACGAGCCCTGCCTTCGTACCTGAAGGCAGCGAAACGCTGGCATTGTCGAGAAGCAGGCGCCCTGCGATGCGGGCGGAAATATCGGTGAGCGTGATCATGGCCGGCGTTTTGGCCGAAAGCGCTCGCCAAGGCAAGAGCGCTTATCCCGCGCCAAGCTTGCTTGTGCGCTGACAAGCCTGCTTATCCCGGGGACTAGCCTGCTTGTCCCACCGCAAGATTGCTAGTGCGTCTCAGCGGCCGAAAGCCTGCACCGGCAGTCGGGGGTTCGATTGTGCGGCGAGAAGCGCCACCCGGGCATTGGCCTGTAACTGTCCTGGCGTTGCCGCATCTGTGCTGAGTGCCACGCCGATCGAGATGGTGAGCCTGCCGGGATCGGCCTTGTCGGATGTCGCAAAGACCAGATTGTCCTCGACGGAGGAGCGAAGGCGTTCGGCGATCGTCATTGCATCCTGCATGCCGACATTGGAAAACAAAAGGGCGAATTCGTCAGCCTCGGTGCGGGCAATAAAATCGTTCTTCTTGATCGACTTTTGGAGGAGGCCGGCGAGCTTCTTCAGGAGCTTGTTGCCTGCCTGGGTGCCGTATTTGCCGTTGAGATCGGTGAAATTGTCGATATCGACCATGATCAGCGCGCTGCCGGCGGCACCTTCTTCCCGCTCGTAGAGGTCGGCAATCGTCCGGTTCAGTGCGATGCGGTTCGGAAGTCCGGTGATCCTGTCGGCGATCGCAGCCGATTGCATCGCGGAAATACCGCGCTCCAGCGTTTCCAGCGTCTTGATGTCGTCCTGCAGCCTGGCGCCGATTTCCATCTCCGCCGCAAGAACGGTCGAAAGCGAAGCCGTGAGGTAGTCGACCTCGCCGAGGAAAGCGGCAAGGCTCTGGTCGTCGTGGCCGGAAACGGATTTCAGGATCGTGCCGCAGGCGCGCGCAAAGGCGTTCTTGTGCTTCAGCCCTTCGGCAAGCCTTTCCGCCACGCCGCGCAGCATCCGGCTCGCCTCGTTCCGTGATGTCTCGCCCGCCAGCCCGCAATGGCCGACGAGGCGGTATTTCAGGCCGAGTTCGTCGAGCATCGGCTGCTGCGGCTGCGGTCCGAGTGCTGCGATATCCTGCGCAAGGCCGGCATTGAGCCCGACGATCGCCTCATGAAAGAGTTCGTAATTGCGCGGTAGTGCCGCGACGTTCAGGCGCGCCATGTGCTGGGCGATCTTCTGAATATCCGCCATCGGCGTCGGGCGCACAGCCTCGCGCGGCACCAGTGCGTTTGCGCTTGCATTCTGCATGACGATCCCTCGCGGCCCGGCCTCATCTCTCACATCCGCTATGCCCGCAAGCTTTTAAGAGAGGCTGAATTTTCAACGGCGAAGCCCTGGATTGGCGGTGGAACCGGCAAAGGCGGTTAATGCCGTGTTGAGAGCGAAGGCCTCACACCCTGTAGCGTGCAAGATCGAATGGCTTTTCGCGCAACATCGAATGGCTACAGAGTATTTTGATCTCCCGGCCCCAAAAGGCTTGTAAAAAGGCCCCTGGTGATAGCTGGTTTCAAGAAGAGCAACGCTGCTAGGCTGGACTCTCGGAACACACGGAAATCAGTCGCTGTGAAAGTTGGGAGCAATGTCCGATCGGCTGGCGGACCATCTTCGTCTCACATTTCGTATTGCCGGCTTAAGCCTTCTTGAGGCGAACTAATATTATTTTCGGGTTGTCCGGTGCTCGCTCGACATCGACGATACCGAACGACCTCACGAGATCGCTTAGTCTGGGGAAGCCGTAATTGCGTGCATCGAAGTCGGGCGCTTGCTTCGCCAGATGCCCTCCCACTTGGGCCAGATTGGCTCGACCGTCTTCATCAGCAGTTGCGATAATCGCTTTGGTCAACATGTCTCGTGCCGTTTTATTCAAGTCCGCCTTTTTAGACGTCGCCTTGGTGGCGGCAGGCTTGGCCTGGACTGGGTTTTGGGTGGGAGCCGCTGCTTCTTCGAGCTCCGCAGCCTGAGCATTGAGCACATCGAAATAGACGAACTTGTCACAGGCAGTGATGAAGGGGCGCGGAGTCTTCCGCTCACCGAACCCATAGACGGTGACAGCTTGCTCCCGGATTCTCGCCGCCAGCCGCGCAAAATCGCTGTCACTGGAGATAATACAGAATCCCGCGAAACGACCAGTATACAACAAGTCCATGGCGTCGATGATCATTGCGCCATCGGTCGCGTTCTTTCCAGTCGTGTAGGCGAATTGCTGAATTGGCTGGATGGAATGTTCGAGCAGGCATTCCTTCCAGCCCTTTAGGTTGGGAGCGGTCCAGTCACCGTAGATGCGTTTGACGCTAGCGATTCCGTAGTTGGCAATCTCAGCCATGAGGCCGCGGACGATCTTTGGCGAAGCGTTGTCGCCATCAATCAACAGCGCTAGGTGTTTAGTTCCGGAATTTTCTGTTGCCATTTATCTCTCCCGCGATGCTCGCAAAACTATATGTCGTGCAGTCTATTGCAGCTGCGACAATGTGGAAACAGGAGGTTGATAAGGATAACGAGAACGGAAAGAACACTTGGGCGGTCGCCGCGAAGTATATCTACCCAAAGGCGTCCTGGATCGCTTAGGGCATTAGGCTCTGTTGACAAAGTTGATGGTGAAGATGCGATAAGGTCGCTTCCTGATGGAGGGGTTTCATGGCCGGACCTGTTTTGCAGATACTCGAGCTTGTCGACAGGCTCTTTCAAGAGAAGGCCTCGTGGCCAGAACTCATCAAGGAGATAAGAGGCGCATCCGGCGTTGACATTTTGACCGCGGAAAGGATTGCCTTTTCCCACACCGGTTGGAGACGATTGTGTAACCATCGGATCAATCACGATCCTGAATGCAAAAAACAAGCAGCACGACACATCAAAATCCATGGGCCAAGCTCACTGATTTCGTCTGTAGGTGAAACCTTTTCCGTTGCAGCGCCAGAGGTGACCTAAAGACGTTCCACAAAGTGCGGCAGCCATATTTTTGCCGCAGCCAGTGAAAGGAACGCTTCGAAGGAAGTTCGGGTTTTGTCGTAACGAGTGGCGATTCTACGGAACTGCTTGAGCCGGTTGAACATTCGCTCGATACGGTTGCGGTCTTTATATATCTCAAAGTCGCAGGAAGGCGGGTTTTTGCGGTTCGCTTTCGGCGGGATAACCGGACGAATACCATGGATGAGCAGCACTTCGCGAACAGCGTCGCCGTCATAGCCCTTGTCGGCTAGAAATGACCTTGGTTTGCCCACGGGTATGGCAAGAAGAGCGGGAACGGCACGATAATCGGAGGTCTCGCCGCCTGTCAGGACAAACCAAGAGGACGCCCCTGACCGTCTGCGCGGGCATGGATTTTTGTCGTAAAGCCGCCGCGTGATCGACCAAAACCCTCCTTGTGAGCCCCCCCTTTAGTGCCCGCTGCCTGCGAATGGCCGCGAACCGTGGTGCTGTCGATCATATGTTGCCAGTCGTCGGTCATCCTGACCTGCCACTGAACTTTCATCCAGCGGCGGTTAGAGCCTCGGCGGCTTTGAATACGCCAAATGGCGCGGTGTGAGCAACCGGCGGAAACGCGGAGCTTTCATCTTGCGTAGCGTTGGAGCCGGTTGCGGCGATGGTCCCGGCATAGT